>DAOSWJ010000291.1:0-4431 GCA_035380005.1 Prolixibacteraceae bacterium
GAATAGATGGTTTCGCCTTTTTCAACTTTATGCAAAATGTATTTTTGCCCATCGGTACGCATCTCCATCGATGATTGATTTTGCTGTCCGAAAACAGGTTTAATCAGCTGAACAAAAAATAAAAAGGAAACGATCAAAAGTATTCTCATTGATATATTGATTTTTCAAAAGGTTTAGTCGACGAAATTATAAAATGTTGCCAATTAATGTCTATTGTTATTTCAATTATTAACGTAAATGAATCCAAAAAATGTTAAATGGACACAAAAATGTTTACAAAAAAAATTAAAATACACGATAATGTTTATTTTTACCGCGAAAATTAAACAATGTAACTAAACTTCATTTTGCTAATACAAAGACAAAACAATGTCTGACAAGCATTTAATTGATCGCCTAAAAAACCCGGCAACAAAGCGTGAAGCTTTTCACGAACTGGTAAAAACTTATCAGGAGAAGCTGTATTGGCACATCAGGCGAATGGTTATTGACCACGACGACACAGACGATGTACTGCAAAATGTTTTTATTAAAGTTTGGAACAGCATTGAAACCTTTCGTAAAGAATCGATGCTTTACACCTGGCTTTTTCGCATAGCCACCAACGAATCGCTCACCCATTTGGCACAACAAAAAAGAAGGAAGATTTTTAGCGGCACTATCGAAAACGAGTTTATGATAAACAATTTAAAAAGTGATAAATATTTCGATGGTTCAGAAATTGAGCGTAAATTACAGGCTGCAATACAAAAATTACCCGATAAGCAACGATTGGTATTCAACATGAAATATTTTCAGGAAATGAAATACACCGATATGGCCGAAATACTGGAAACTTCGGTTGGAGCGCTGAAAGCATCATTCCATCATGCTGTTAAAAAAATTGAAGAAGACTTAAAAGATGAAGATATTTAAAAGAATAGCAATAAGCCCGTTAAACCATTAAACAGTTGATTAGTCGAATGTACATTAACACAAAAAAATGGTAAAGAAAAATAACATAAAGCAAGCATCGGAACACAATCCGTTTGTAGTTCCCGAGGGTTACTTCGACACCTTTTCGGAACGGCTAATGGAACGTATCGACCACAGCGAGAAACCTGCAGTTAGTGCGCCTCAAAGCGCCATATTGCGTTACCTTAAGCCCGTATTGGCAATGGTTGCCAGCTTTACAATTATTTTCATGCTCATTTATTTTCCGGTTCAGTTAATTGGTCCTAAATCACTTAGCCAAAATAACGAACCCTTTTCGGTATTACCCGAGTTCATGAATTTTTATCAGGTAAACGACCATGCCATTATTCAAGCCTTTGAACAAACCGAAACAGAAACCGAACACGATTACGACAATCAATTTATTGAGAGCGTGCTAATTGCATCATTAACTGAATACGATTTACTGCAACTTAATAATAACTACTATGAAAATTAGGATAGTATTTTTCACCCTTCTGTTTGTTTCGCTTTTCGGTGCACAAGCCAACGATAAGCCACAGGGCAAATTCGATTTTGAAAAGTTTAAAGCCGAAAAAATATCTTTTTTCACATCGGCATTGGACCTTACGCCTAAAGAAGCTGAAGTATTTTGGCCTGTTTACAACGAGTTTGAAAGCAAAAAATGGGAAATATCTAAACAACGTCGTGAGCTCGACCAATCGTTAATGAACGGAGTTGCCGAAATGAGCGACAAAGAATACACCGAGCTCAGCCGAAAAATAGTTAGTTTATTTGTTGAAGACAATAAACTTACCGAAGAATACAACGAACGCTTTTTGAAAATACTACCTCCCAAAAAAGTGGTGATGCTGTATGTAACCGAAATGAATTTTCGGAACCAGTTATTGCGAAAATACAGAGGCGACGAAAACCACGAAAGAAACAAAAACAAATAGTATTTAAGGCAAAAAAGCCACAACACACACATAAACAACCAGTTTGATTTTTCAAGCTGGTTTTTTTGTTTGTATTAATCAAAAAAATATTACTTTAGAAGGCAGAAAAGAAAAAAATAAAAAAAATTGCAAAAATATATAGATTGAAAAAACAATAAACTATTAACAGATGCGCCCCTTAAAGCCCAATACCAGCTATCACATTTTTAACCATGCCAACGGGTTCGAAAACGTGTTTCGCGAGCCGGAGAACTACCGTTACTTTCTCGAGAAATACCGGCAACACATATCGCCCGTTACCGAAACCTTCGCCTATTGCCTCATGCCCAACCATTTTCATTTGGTGGTGCGCATACGCAAGCGCGAAACTATCGAAAAATTAATTTTAAAAAAAAAATCGAATTCTACCCTTTCCAAAGTTCAAAACTTTGGAAAGGGTAACAAGATAGAAAGTAGTTCAATTAGCGATGCTGTTATCGAAAAGTTCCTATCGAAACAATTCGCGAATTTTTTTAGCTGCTATACGCAGTCGTTCAATAAAAGATACAACCGAATGGGATCGATGTTTATTAAAAATTTTAAGCGCGAACCCATTACCGATAAGCAACATTTTTTCAACGCTGTAATTTATACCCACCGCAACCCTGTACATCATGGTTTCAGAACCAACTTTGCCGACTGGCCTTACAGTTCGTATTTCGATGTGCTTGAAATGAAAAGCGATATTATTGAAATTGAAAAATTGCTGAAAACCTTTGGTGGAAGGGAAACGTTTTTCGAAATGCACCGCCAAAACCTGGCCAATTTCGTTATCGACGACCAACCTGTTAAAACAAAAAAACATCATGATCAAACGAACACTTTACTTCGGAAACCCGGCTTACCTGCATAAAAAGCAACAACAGCTAAAAGTGATCAATCCCGATAACAATAGCGAATTGGGCTCCATCCCTATCGAAGACATTGGGGCAGTATTGCTCGACAACCCGCAAATTACCATCACCCATGCGCTGATGGCTTCCTTGTTGGAACGGAACACGGCCATAATCAGTTGCGACGAAAAACATTTGCCTGTTGGTTTAATGCTCCCCTTGGACGGCAACAGCATTCAAACCGAAAGGTTCCGCTACCAGATTGATGCATCGGAGCCTTTGAAAAAAAACCTTTGGGCGCAAACCGTAAAAGCCAAAATTGAGAACCAAGCGGCCGTTTTACGTCTGGCAGGTATCGATAACAAACGCTTGCTGGCATTGGTACCTCAAATACAAAGTGGCGACCCCGACAATGTTGAAGGCCGGGCTGCTTCGGTATATTGGAAACTGTTGTTTGATGACATTGAATTCACCCGCGACCGATTTGGCTCCTTCCCCAACCCGCACCTCAATTATTGCTATGCCATTTTGCGGGCCATTGTTGCCCGTGGGCTGGTAGGCAGCGGGTTGTTGCCCACTTTGGGCATACACCATAGCAACAAGTACAACGCCTATTGTCTGGCCGACGATATTATGGAACCCTATCGCCCATTTTGCGACTGGCTGGTATATAAATTGGTGATTGATGGTACAGTTGCCGATGAAGAAATAACACGCAAACATAAAGCACAATTACTGACCATTGCTGCTGTCGATATTAAAATTGACGGAAAAAAAAGCCCCCTAATGGTGGGTTTGGCACGCACTACCCATTCGCTAACCGAATGTTTCGAAGGCAAACGCCGTAAAATCATCTATCCTGAGTTTATTTAGGCTTAATAGCCTACCCTATTCTTCTTCACCCACCAATTTTATGAATCATTGAACACAGCAACAATAAACAGTTAACCTTTTTCCTATTGACCATTGACTTACTGACTATTGACTTATTTATGTCGTACGAAGCATTAAATCAATATCGAATTATGTGGGTACTCGTATTTTTCGACATGCCAACCGAAACAAAAAAACAGCGCAAGGCGGCTACCAGGTTTCGCAAACAACTCATCGACGACGGTTTTTCGATGTTCCAGTTCTCGATTTACCTCCGCAACTGCCCCAGTCGCGAGAATGCCGATGTGCATATTCGGCGGGTAAAAAACATGTTGCCCGAATATGGACATATCGGGATATTGACCATTACCGACAAGCAGTTCGGGATGATGGAGCTGTTTTACAGCCGGAAGCCAAAAGAAAAACCCGAAACCGTTCAACAATTGCAACTTTTTTAAAACATTCACAAAAAAAGTTCAAAAAAAAGTACCATCCAGAAACCAGTTCAGTTTTAATGCCTGAAACAAAAAGACGAGGTACCTACAATAAAAAAACGAAGCTGAAACCCCGTTTTTTTATTTCTGATACAACAAACAACCTTCTGAATTTTAGAGCAATACCCTTTATACGTTGTTTATTGCCACAGTAAAAATACAATTTGAATTGGAGCGAAGCGGAAATCGGCGGAGCCAAAGCAAATCACAACTAATATTGCAGTATAGCTACCAGCCTTTCGGTTGTTTATCGCCACAGTAAAAATACAATTTGAATCGACCAGCGGGAGATCGGCGGAG
>DAOSWJ010000292.1:0-4426 GCA_035380005.1 Prolixibacteraceae bacterium
AGAAGGGCAGCACCAAAATATGTACCACCCTTCTATTTTCTGATCTAAACAAAATTTTAATATCACAAACGGAAGTATAAACTAATCTGAATCCGTTTTTTATTTTTTATATTGAACCAACACAACTGAATGTGCAGGTATTTCGATTTTCAATCTACCATTTTTGGGTTTATTGAGTTGGAAATCCTTCATGGAGACTTTCTCTGGTTCACCAAAATTGTTGTAATCGTTTAAACCATTCGAACTAATGACCAAGCCCGTAGCCGAAGAATAATCATGGCCGGTAATTTGGCAATCAAGCACAACAGCTTTATTCGGATTTGCATTCGACAGTGTAATGCTTACAACACCATCTTTAACCGATGCCGAAGAGCTTAGGGCCGGAATTGACATGCCATTGTATTCGTATTGCTCGGTTTTAAGGTTCGAGGGGATAAGTGTAGCACCTTGATGCACCTGATACATTTTAAACACATAATAAGTTGGGGTAAGCACCATTTGATTGCCCTTGGTTAAGATTACGGCTTGTAAAACGTTTACCATTTGGGCAATATTGGCCATTTTAACCCTGTGTGCATTGTTATTGAATAGGTTAAGGTTTATTGCAGCCGATACTGCATCGCGAATGGTGTTTTGCTGATACAGAAATCCCGGGTTTGTACCTTCCTCAACATTGAACCAGTTACCCCACTCATAGATAATTAAACCAATGCGATTATTTGGGTCGTACTGATCCATAATTGAAGTATGCCTTTTGATAAGCTCTTCCATTCGCTGTACATCTTTGAGATTCGAAAACCATTCGGCCTCGCGAAAACCGGTAGCGTTGCCTTTGTTTTCCCAATTGTTGGTAAATGAATAGTTGTGTAACGAAACACCTTGAACCAGCCAAGGGAAGCGAGTGGTTTTTTGCATTACAACCCTCATCCAGTTGTAATCGGCTACATTAGGACCCCCGGCAATTTTGTATTTTGCGCCATTGCAATAAGAAGCAAAATTGTTGTACAAATCGGCATAGTACTCGGGTGTCATGTGTCCTCCACATCCCCAATTTTCGTTACCAATTCCCCAATAACGAACATTCCATGGTTCATCGCGCCCGTTTTGTTTGCGCAGTTTCGTCATTGGGCTGTCGTTGGCCGAAGTAACGTATTCGACCCACTCCGAAGCTTCGCGAACAGTTCCTGATCCTACATTAATATTAATATAAGGTTCTGCATCAATCAATTCACAAAAATCGAGAAATTCGTGTGTTCCGAAACTGTTGTCCTCGGTAACACCGCCCCAGTGAACGTTTACAATCGAAGGTCTGTTTTCACGCGGGCCAATACCATCTTTCCAATGGTAAGTATCGGCAAAACAGCCACCCGGCCATCGCAGCAAAGGAATCCCCATTTCGCGCAAAGCATCAATAACATCGGTTCTGAAACCCCTTATGTTATCAATCTCGGAATCCTCACCAACAAAAATCCCACCGTAGATACAATTTCCCAAATGCTCGGCAAAGTGCCCATACACCTCAGGGTTGATTTTGGTTTCGGCCTCATCGGTATGCAAATACAAAGTGTTTTGCGCAGCAGAGCTGAGGATAGCTCCAACAAAAATTAGCGATAAAATTAATCTGTTCTTCATAGTTAAAATTTGACATTTGAAGCACAAAAATGAACCATGAGATGCTTATTTCCAACTGTGATGGAACGATTTACACAATACTCCACCTAAAAACACAAAACGACACCTAAAAGACTGATAAAGTTAAATTTTGCTAGCACAAGAATTTCTTTCTTAAATCATCAACCTGCTGCTCGTTAATTGGAACCAGTTCTCCGATCGATTTTGCCATCACCAACGATTGGGCACTAAATTCGGCCACTTCCAAACGGTCGAAAGCTTGCAAAAGATTGTCTCCGGTTACCAAAACCGAATCGTTTTGGATAAGTATTGCCGGTGTATTTTTCGACAACATACCGGGAATGGTATTATTTCCTCTGAACTGCGTTCCAAAAGGCAACGAAGGAATATCTTGCAAGAATATCCAACTTTCGGGAATGGTACGCACATCGAGTGGTTGACGTGTTGCTCCATAAGCCATTAAATAAGGTGGCTGGGTAAGAATAATTGCATTAACGCCGGGATTATTCATGTAAATTTGCTGATGCAACCAAGTTGCCCGGCTTGGTTTTTTGCCTTTTTCGCGCATACCACCGCTTATTCTCACTATATCGTCGAGTTGAAGGTTCCATCGGGGTAAATCGCGCGGAGTAATCAAAAAATCGTTATCGCGCCAACGTACCGATACGGTTCCGTATGAGCTAATCATTAAACCCTGTTCGCAGGCACGGTGCACCAAACGGAATATTTCGTTTCGCTTCTGCAACTCATCTGAAGGAAAATCGGTTGCTTCAAATTCGGGCAGGTCGGCAGCAACCTGATCTTCCCATTCTTTAATTTGTTGATTGCTCAAATAATGTGGTTCACCAATAGTTTTTGCATTTAAAATTGCCCGTGAACTCAATTCCAATGTTTCAAAACGTTGATAAGCATCAACCATATCGGTGCCACCCAACACAGTTCCATGGTTTTCCATAATTATTGCCATGTAACCTTTTTTGAATTCAGCAGCGATACGTTCGCCGAGCAAATCGCTACCCGGCAATTCGTATGGTGCATAACCAATTTCGCCGCACACACTTTTCGACTGTCCAATAATGTTGGTATTTGGTATTTGGTGCACAATACTGAACGAAACCAATGCAGGCGGATGAGCATGAATAATTGCCTTTATATCGGGGCGCATATCGTAGATGGCTTTATGAAACGGAAATTCAGAAGAAGGTTTATGCCTGCCTTCGATACTACCATCAGCTTTTACGCATACAATATCGGTTGGTCTGAGCGAGCCTTTGTCTATTGCCGAAGGTGTAACCCATATGTTCCCATCGTTGTCGATTATTGAAATATTGCCTCCCGAGGTAGTTGTCATTCCTCGTCGGTAAATGCGATCAATTACTTTTACCACCTGCTCGCGAGGGTGCATCATGTTAATGTCGATAAAACGTGCCATATCCTTTTCTTTAATCAAATCTGTTTAAACCTAAATATTATACTCAGGCATATTACCACCAAATGTTTCAGTCCAAATAACCATGGCTGCACCCAAAGCCGATGCATTATCGATTTCGGAGGCAACAACCTTTTTGTTCGGCAATAACTTTTGCAGCATGTACATAAATTTTTTGTTTCGGGTAAAACCTCCCGACACATAAACTACTTTTGTTTGGTCGTTAGCAGCAATAATCATTTTTACCGACTCCATTGCCAACTGCAACAAATCGAACAAAAAGCGATGATAAGCCAGATCGAATGTGCCAAATACCGATAAATCAACCCTTGTATCGATAAAATCGACAGGTACACCATTGCTGAAAAATACCCTGTTGTTTTGCTTTATCATTTGATCAATTAAAGCCTCATAAACTTCAACTTTCTGAAACTGTTTTGCACCCACCTTAAAGAAATCAGCAATGCGTTTCACGTTTACATCGTGAATATGACCCATAAACAAACGCGACGATTTGACCTGCTTTTGCTGAATGCTCATGTAACAAAGCGAATCTTTTTTTAACTGCTCGGCAGTAAGTGCTTCGCTGTTAAATGGGTTCATAAAGATTCCCCACGTACCTGTCGAAATAAGCACAAACTGCTCCTTCGAAGCCATAAAATAAGGCACTAACGATGCCGAGCTGTCGTGGATACCAATTCCAATTTTTATGGTTTTACCCTCAATTTCGACGTCAAATGTACTTGAATTGGAAATAGGTTCGGGCAAAAAGATGCCTTCATTAGTCAACCACGGGTGGTATTTCTTGTTGTCGAAATCCCACATAGCGGTATGGCAACCAATTGATGTATATTCGGATACAACTTTAGCTGTAAACAAATAACTCAAATACTGAGGAAAATGAAGTATATTTTTCACCTTAGAAAAAACTTCGGGTTTCGTTTTCTTTAACCACAAAATTTGTAAGCCAGAGTTGAGCATCCCTAAAGCTGGGGAAGCGGTATTACGACTAAATTCATCAATGCCACCATAATTTTCATAAAATCCATCCAAAACATTTTCGGGCATTGGTTTCAGATAATTGTAAACAGGTGTTAAGCGCTTACCGTTTTCATCGAGGTAAACCAAACTGGCTCCGTAGGTCGAAAAATTTATCCCTTTAATATTGAATTCGCCCGAATGAATGGTTTTTCGAATCAGTTGCCACATCCAATCTTCAAAGCGCGCAATATCATCGCACAAAAAACCTTCATCGTCAGCAATTTCTTCAAATTCTTCTTCTTGTTGAAAAACCAGCTTCATGCTTTCATCGAAAAGCAGGAATTTTTTGTTGGTTTTACCTATGTCGAATATTGCAATTACATT
>DAOSWJ010000293.1:0-4396 GCA_035380005.1 Prolixibacteraceae bacterium
CGGTATCCGGCTTGCCAAAGGTCGCGGTGTATCTGCGAATCGTCGGGCATTGCTTTGGCCAGTTCAAACATGCACCAGGCTCGGCTAAGGTTTAGCCCGTCGAGGCTAACACTGTTGGTGTGGCTGCGGTTGGTAACAACGGCCGGATGGGCGAGGGTAAACGGAATTTCGGGCAAAAAGTTTTTAAACCATCGTACAAAATCATTTTTGGCCAATACCCTTCGCATAAGTTCGGCTTCGATTAGTGCAGGCGATAGCAAGTCTTCGCCCTCGGGTTCCCAACTTGCCGGAATGTTGCGGTCGTTTAAATAATAAAACTTAGCCCTTTCTTTCAAAAAATCTTCAAAAGTTTTGTCATCTAATGCAACAGCATAATCGAGTGCAAATGCTATGGCCAGGGCTGTGTTCGAGCGACTTCCCTTGCGTATGGGGTAATAAAGCGCTGGCAGATAGTCGTAGTATTCTTTTTTAACTGTTTCGGCTAGCGGCAACAAGGTTTCGAACCATTTTTTTTCCTGTTCGGTTTTGCTATGTGCCAGCTCCGAGGTTAGTTTCAAAATCCATGCCCACGAATAGGGTTTTATTTCGGCCGGATAAATATGATTATTGAAATTGTCGATCTCTACTTGTATATGCTCGGGATTGATATTTTTGTTGATTGTTGCAATCAGTTGTTCTTTGTTTGGGAGGTTATCAAAATCGTTCAATATTTTAATGGTTAACCAGTGGGTTTTTATTGACGAATGCCAGTTATAGCAACCATTGAATGTTGGATGTAGATCGCTTGCCGAATTTATTACACTTTTTTCATTTACTGTGTAGTAGATGGTGAATGGGTATTCGGTTTCGAGAAAAGCAAGGGCCTGCGAAGCAAATTTGTTTGCTGTTTCGTTGTTATATGCCGGAATCATAACCGATGTGTTTTGTGCTCCGGTTTTGATCAACACAAATAACATAATTGCAAATATGAGTTGAATCTTTTTTGCCATAGTTGTCGTTTTTTTGTTCGATAAATATACAAAACAAGCATCAATAAAAATGGATAATTATAAATTTAAACATTGTTTTGCTACTTAATTCAAGAACAATATCTTTGGAGAAATGAACGCAAAGGGAAATATTCCGGTTTATAGCTT
Organism: Prolixibacteraceae bacterium; assembly: GCA_035380005.1. Classification (GTDB taxonomy): domain Bacteria; phylum Bacteroidota; class Bacteroidia; order Bacteroidales; family Prolixibacteraceae; genus Roseimarinus. The sequence continues at coordinate 1,137 of DAOSWJ010000293.1, forward strand.
GCAGAGCTTTAGTGCGCCTGAGCGTATTAGCCAGCAATATCAGGTTGAGGTGTTCGATGCAAAACGTCACTTTCAAGTTGAGTATCCGCATCGGCACGATTTTTTTGAGGTTTTGTTTTTGCAAAAAGGATCGGGCTTTCATGTAATCGATGCCAATCGATATGCCATTGAACCGCCTTGTGTTTTTTTTATGTCGCCCGGGCAAGCGCATAAACTTGAGCTTTCGCACGATATTAGTGGCTTTATTTATATTTTTACTCCCGAATTTTATTTGCTTAACTATAATAATCAGAACCGTTTAATTGAATTTCCATTTTTTTATACCGTTCACCAAGATAACCCCCCAATGCTGTTAAAGTCAAATGCCGATGTGCTTTTTTTGGAACAACTTTTTCTAAAAAGTATTTCCGAAGCCGAAAAAAAGCATTTTGCTTCGCTCGATTTACTTCGTTCCTTGCTCGATACTATTCTTACTTTTTGTGCACATTTGTATCCTAAAAACGATAAATTGATGGCTATCGGAAAAGGGCATTTGCTTGTAAAAAGATTTTATCAACTGGTTGAGCAAAATATACAGAAAAATTTAACTGTTAACCAATATGCCGATATGTTAGCTGTGAGTGCCAATCATTTAACTCAAACCATCCGTTTACTTACTGGCAAAACATCGAACGAGATCATCAAATCGAAGCAAATACTTGAGATTAAGCGTTTTTTGGTGCACAGTTCATTGGGGGTTTCCGAAATAGCTCAACTTATGGGCTTTGCCGATCAAAGTTATTTTAGCAAATTCTTTAAACGCGAAACAGGTATAACGCCATTGTTATATCGCACTAGTAAGCTGTAAATAAATTAATTAATATTTTTAAATTATGAAAATTAAGGATGTTCTATTTATTGTTTGGTTGTTTTTGCTGGCAGCATGTTCGCAGCCTAAAGCCGATTACTTAAATACTGATTTAAGTTTCGAAGAAAGGGCTGAAGATTTGGTTGCTCAAATGACTCTTGAAGAAAAGGTTTCGCAAATGTTGCACGAGGCATCTGCAATCGACAGGTTGGGGGTGCCTCAATACAATTGGTGGAACGAATGCCTGCATGGTGTTGGGCGTTCAGGTATTGCTACTGTTTTTCCTCAGGCAATTGGTATGGCTGCTATGTGGGACGATCAAATGATGTTCAATATTGCCAATGCTGTTTCCGACGAAGCACGTGCTAAACATCACCGTTTTGTTGAACAGGAGAAAAGGGGGTATTACAACGGTCTAACCTTTTGGACACCAAACATCAATATTTTTCGCGATCCACGTTGGGGGCGAGGTATGGAAACTTATGGCGAAGACCCGTTTTTAGCCGGACAGCTTGCCGTGAACTATATAAAGGGGCTACAAGGCAACAACGATAAATATTATAAACTGGTGGCTACTGCGAAGCATTTTGTGGTTCATAGCGGCCCCGAACCCGACAGACACCGTTTCAACGCACGTCCATCCGATCGAGATTTGTACGAGACTTATTTGCCTCATTTTAAAAAAACAGTACAAAAAGGTGGTGTTTATTCAGTAATGTGTGCTTATAACCGTTTATTCGATCAGCCTTGTTGTGGAAGTAAATATGTCGAATCGCTTTTACGCGACGACTGGGGATTTGATGGTTATATTGTATCCGACTGCTGGGCTGTTCGCGATTTTTTCAACCCCGGCGATCACGAGATTGACGAAACGGTTGAACAGGCTTCGGCCCGTGCTGTTAAAGCTGGCACCGATTTGAATTGTGGCGAATCGTACCCTTCGCTGATTAATGCAGTTAATCAGGGGCTTGTTAGCGAGGATGAAATTGATAAATGTGTTACCCGTTTAATGTTGGCACGTATGAAACTGGGAATGTTCGATCCCGACGAAATGGTTCCGTTTAGTAAAATACCTTATTCTGTTGTCGATTCAGAAGAACACCAGAAATTGGCACTCGAAGCAGCCCGCAAATCAATGGTTTTGCTAAAAAACGATAATAATACCTTGCCATTTAGCAAAGATGTTAAAAACGTAGCAGTAATTGGTCCGAATGCCAATAAGCTCGAAGTTTTATTGGCCAATTATAATGGTTATCCATCGAATCCGGTAACACCATTAAAAGGAATTCAGCAGAAATTACCCAATGCAAATGTGCAGTTTGCTCCAGGTACAAGCCATGCCGAGGGCTTTCCATATTTCGAAACCATTGGCAACAGTTATTTATTTACCGACGAAAGCTTGCAAAACAATGGGTTGAAGGCTGAATGGTTTAATAACAACAACTTTGAAGGCAGCCCAGTAGGCACAAGTATCGAATCTGAAATTAACTACGTTTGGTGGACAAATTCCCCATTCGATGGCCTCAACTATAACAACTTCTCGGTAAAGTTTACAGGATATTTGGTGCCACCTGTGACCGGAGAATACGCCATTGGTGGCGAAGGTTACAGGTCTTTTAAAATAATGATCGAAAACGATACAATTTGTCAATGGGAGTCGGTTCATCATCCGCACCAAGAGTATGAAAAGATTATGCTCGAAGGTGGTAAACCTTATCGTTTAAAACTTGAGTTTAGTCAGTGGGATACCGAATACCCGTCGATGAACATGATGTGGGATATTCCCGGACGTGATTTCAGAAGCGAAGCAATAAGTTTGGCGCAAAATGCCGATGTGGTGGTACTTTGTATGGGGTTGAGCCCTTATCTCGAAGGCGAGGAAATGAAGGTAAAGGTTGACGGTTTTGCCGGTGGCGACAGGGTTGATATTGATTTGCCCGACGCGCAGCTTGAATTAATGAAGGCCATTATGAAATTGAATAAACCTACTGCCTTAGTGCTGTTGAACGGGAGTGCACTCGCAATTAATTGGGAAGCTGAAAACATTCCTTCAATACTTGAGGCTTGGTATCCCGGGCAGGCTGGTGGTGCTGCTATTGCCGATATTCTTTTTGGCGATTACAACCCCTCGGGGCGTTTACCGGTTACATTTTATAAGTCGGTTGATCAATTGCCGCCTTTCGATAATTACAATATGAACGGACGTACCTATAAATACCTAAATAGCGAACCATTATTTGCTTTTGGACATGGATTGAGTTATACTACTTTCAAATACAGTAATTTGAGCGTTCCGCAACAAATTAGCGCAATCGATTCGTTTACTGTTGCAGTAGATGTAAGTAATATTGGTGACACCGATGGCGAAGAAGTTATTCAGCTGTACATATCACGTCCCGAAATGACCGAAGGG
>DAOSWJ010000294.1:0-4391 GCA_035380005.1 Prolixibacteraceae bacterium
GCCGACCAACTTGCCGAACTTCTTGGCGAAGCCATGCACGATGGTTATTTCTATGCATACTTTAGGGTAATTCGCGAAGCCAACCCGAATACAGTAAATTCATCGTGGGGTTTTGCTCCTGCTGCTGCAACTGTTGATGGTGTTGCTGCCGGAACATGGGCTGTTTCAGTTGATGGTGGAGCTAGCTTTAGTGCATTTGCCGGTTCGCAAACAATTCCTACCGGAGTTAACGAAATTTACGTGAGGGTACAAGTTGATAACGCCGCAACTGCAAGCGACAGAAGTATCGTACTTAACATTGGTAACACTACTGCTGATTCGGGTGGACTTGAGGTTGACCAAAATACTACCGGTGTAAACATTGCCACAATTACTGTTGATCCGCTGCCAACTGTCGGAACTTTTGGTGTACAATAATTGTAATATAATTTTATGACCCGCATTCAAGCATTTGTAATGATAACTGTACTTTGTGCTTTCCCTTTATTTGGGAAAGCTCAAAGTTCGTTAACCCATCCTTACGAGGGAGCCACCCACACTTATGTGGTGAATGGCCTCACCCCGGGTACCGACTACCTTTTTTATGTGTCGGCAAACGAGGATGGCAGCGGCGTGCTCGACGATGGGTCAACCTTCGAATTCGATTTCTTAAGCAATGCTTATGGCAATGTTGAAACCGGCCAAAACACGGCCAGCTTACCGGTAGCATGGAACAACGGTGCAGCCGAACACGCTTACTATTTATGGATAGAACTTACCAACCCCGGAGGGTGCTCAACCAAACGTGGCTTGAAAATTTTACCTCAAGCCAATATGTTCGATTTGTTGAGCGAAAACCTGCCGGTTGACCATACCGAAAGCTGCCCGGCCATTTCCGAAGCCGATGGGTTCAACCCGCTGGCATCGGAATACGAAGCCGGAACAACAACCTTAAAATTTAAGGTGCGGCGCGAAGGTGGTAACCGTGGCTGGATGTTCGAGCCTGTAGTGAAAATCGACCCGTCGTGGAACCTCGATATTAGCGTTCTTTCGGTGGTTTCGGCCACAGTGGGAGAACTTGAAGCCAATGCTTCGAATATTTATACCGTGCCAGCAATCGACGACGAAGTGATTGTTAATGTAGCCGTAAGGAATTACGAAGGTACCGAACAAGTGGTTACCCTCGAGGTGATAAATCAACAAGAGGAACAAACTAACTTGAACGACAGCAACCCGCTGAACGATAAAATTGAACACCGATTACTGGTTATGCCGGTAATATCCGACTTGGAGGAAATATAAGAGAAGCTTGGTTCTCTTGTATGGAAAGTGAGTCAATTTAGTAGAAAACTTGACCATTTGTGGTTAAAAGTTTTCATTAGAAATTGGTTTTTAAGCAACTTCATTAGCCGGCTCCCCTTTTCTGGGGGGTCGGAAATGAAGTGATTATTTAATATTTAGGTTGATCGGATAAAAGCAAGCTGATTTTTGTATGTTGAAACCATGCCAAATAATTTTTTGGGTTGTACTGTTGCTTACCTCAAGCAATTTGGCCGGCCAAAATTTTCACGAAGTTATGCAAGGCATGGTGCGCAACTATCGGGTACAACAACACCCTGATGCCAAACAATACATTTGGGACGTTTTTTCTGATTATGAAACCATTAAGTCGGTTAGTTCCGATGAGGTTGTTATTAAAAGTGCTCCATCGGGTTTGCAAAACGAAGTAACGGTTGAGTGGAAAGCCGAAGGTGTTTACTACCTTACAGTTACAATAGTTGGTTATTCGGGTTGTATAAACCGTAAAGTTTGGCCTTTTAAAGTTAACCGTGGCTGGTTGCCTAAAGCTGTCGATGATGAGATTGAAACCGGTATCGATATCGCAGTTTGGATAGATGTTCACGAAAACGACTCAACCGCAATGGTTCCCCAATCGATTACAATATTAACACCCCCCGAAAACGGAACTGCCTTTGTGAACAATACCAATTTTGGTATCGACTATGTTCCCGAACCCGATTTTATGGGCGACGACTTTTTTCAATACATGATATGCGACAGCACCGGCTATTGCGATACAGCTAATGTTGTGGTTCATGTGATCGAAATTATTTTACCCCCTCAGGTTTTTACGCCTAATAACGATGGCTACAACGATTATTTTGAGATAAAAGGGCTCGAGAATTATCCGAATAACCACATAAGTATTTTTAACCGTTGGGGAAATTTGGTTTACGAAAAACAAAATTATGAGAATAACTGGGACGGCTATGCAAATGTGAAAAACCATGTTGGCGATAACATGTTGCCAGTAGGTGTTTATTATTACATTTTACGTTATACCGATAAGAGATACAAACAAGAAGGGGTATTCCTCGAACGATAGCTTGGAAAAAATGCAGGAAATTAAACTCATATTTGGATTGTTTTTGCTGTGCTTTGTGGCCGTATTGCCTGCCCGTGCCCAGCAAGAACCCATGTTTACCCAGTACATGAGCAATCCTGGAATAATAAATCCTGCTTATGCCGGCAGTAGTGGAAATATAAACGTGAACGGCCTTTTTCGCAAGCAATGGTTGGGTATCGACTGGAGCCCTACAACTACAACAATATCAATTAATTCGCCATTTAAAGAATACGAAATTGGTTTAGGGCTAACTTTTATCGACGACCAAATTGGCCCAATGCATCAAACAGGCCTCTATTTCGATTATGCCCGGCACTTAAGGCTGTCGCAAAATCACAACCTGTCGTTGGGCTTAAAGGGAGGTTTTAATTACTGCGATATCGACTTGTTAAACCTGCGGAGCAACGAATACGATCCCCATTTGATAATGTACCCCGGCTATAAAAAATTACTGCCCAACTTTGGTGTTGGACTCATGTACTATACAAATAATTACTTTTTGGGCTTCTCGGTGCCAAAACTGGTGCGTAACAGCATTAAGGATAAGGAGAATACAACGGAATGGATTGGCCGCGAAGAAAGACATTATTTTTTAACAACTGGTTTCCTGTTTACAATTTATGAAAATGTATTAAGGCTTAAACCCAGCGTATTTGCACGCTTTGTAAACGGTGCTCCTGTGTCGGTTGAGGCCAATATGGCAGCTATTATGTACGAACGCTTCTGGGTAGGAGTTTCGTACCGCATTTCCGATGCTTTAATTGGTTTTGTTAAGGTGAGGGTCGATGATCAGTTGCACATTGGTTATTCGTACGATTTGAATAATTCGCGTTTAAAAAGCTACAATAAAGGTACGCACGAAATATATATCAGTTACGATTTTGCTTACAAAAACAGGCGGATTTTATCGCCCCGATATTTTTAGAACATAGCACATTACAATATTTGTTTTCCTCAATTGTTGATAAGTGGCTGCCCATAATGAGATCATTACGGTGTCCACTTTCCTTTTTTAAGTGAATAGAAAAGGGCAACCCCTAAGGAGCTGCCCTGTTTCGTTTTTGTAATTCTAACTAATTATCTAACATACCTAAATTGAACTCAATTCAATAAAAAGATCAATCGCAGATATTTTTTAAGTCAGTTGTTACCAGCCTTCGTACTGCTCAGTTTGTCCATTAGTAAGCGTCACTTCGCGTTGTGGTACTGGATGGAATTCGTGTTTGCCAACAACAAATTCTCTTGGGAAACCATCGATAGTTGGTTTGGCGTTGAGCAAATCGTCGGCAATGCCCCAACGAACAATGTCGTAGAAGCGCTTACCTTCCGATGAGAATTCTATCCTGCGTTCGTTCATAATATCATCCAAGGTAATGCTGGTTAAAGCAGCAGGCACACCGGTTGTTCCGCACATGCGGGCACGTTCGCGTACTTTGTTCACATACTCAAGTGCTTTGTCGGTTTGACCAAGCATAAAAGCGGCTTCGGCAGCATTCAAATAAACTTCAGAGATACGGATTAAACGAATGTTTTGCGGAGCACCATGCCATGGAGCACCTGCATCTTTAAATTCGGCCGATGAAGCTTCCCATTTGGTTGGGTATATTTTGGTAATGCACTTATCGAACGAGTAGGGTACCCAACGGCCATTCGATGTTTGCATTAAATCGTCGCCACCTTCGCGAACCATTGATGCATCGCGGCGTGGGTCGCCATCTTCAAAGGCATCCCAAAGGTCTTGGGTTGGAACACCAAAGCCCCACATGCCGGTAGTTGTTTGCAACATGTCTTTTTCGGGGTCGAGGAAGTAGCGAGAAGCACTCCATTGTGCCAAAGCATTTCCACGGGCAGCCGACCATCCTAAACCTTCCTGGATACATTGAATCTCAAATACACCTTCTTTGGTATTGTCACCATCCGAAGTAAAGATATAGCGGTAACCATTGGTTTCTGGCCCTCTCCAACTTTCGTAAGTTTCGCCATTGATACCAATCAATTCGTATTC
>DAOSWJ010000295.1:0-4373 GCA_035380005.1 Prolixibacteraceae bacterium
ATGTTTTGTTTGATATCGTCGAAATTAAGCGAAAAAGGCACCGTAGTGGTGACCATGGCCTGTGTACCAAACAAAATACCAAGTATTGGACTCAATGCCAAAAATGAAAAAGCGCCAAATACAGCACCAAGTATGTTAAAAATTACATTAAGAATAACCCAATTTTTAAACGGCGGAATATACCTGCGCAATAAAGTAAACAGACCTTTCATAGGTTGTGGTTGTACAATATAAAATTGTTAACAGTTAATTTGGTTTTTTATTGTGGCAAACAATAAAAATTATACACCTGTATAATTCTGAGGTGTAATATTTTTAAGCCGTTCTTTTAATTTTTGGTCAACTTCTAATGTATCAATAAAATCGTGAATTGCTTGTTTATCAATTTTGGTATTTGTACGGGTAAGCTTCAATAAAGCCTCGTACGGATTCGGATAATTTTCGCAACGCAAAATGGTTTGGATAGCCTCGGCTACAACGCTCCAATTGCGTTCCAAATCGTTATCGATGGCTTCAATATTGATCAGCAATTTATCGAGCCCACGCATGGCCGAATTAATGGCAATTAAGGTATGGGCAATGGGTACACCAATATTACGCAATACGGTTGAGTCGGTTAAATCGCGTTGTAAGCGCGACACCGGCAACTTGGCCGAAAGATGTTCAAATATGGCATTGGCAATTCCAATATTGCCTTCCGAATTTTCGAAATCGATTGGGTTTACTTTATGCGGCATGGCCGACGAGCCCACCTCGCCCTGCTTGATCTTTTGTTTAAAATAATCCATCGAAATGTAGGTCCACATATCGCGGTCCAAATCGAGCATTATGGTATTAATGCGTTTCAGGTTATCGAAAATAGCACCGTAATTGTCGTAATGGGCAATTTGGGTGGTCAGCTGCGAACGTTCAAGCTTGAGGGAGTTACGGCAAAAATTATTGGCAAATTCAACCCAATCAATTTCAGGGAATGCCACTTTATGTGCATTGAAATTACCTGTAGCCCCACCAAATTTAGCATAGCAGTTGATGCTTTTCAGCAAATCAAGCTGAACATTGAAGCGTTCGATAAAAACACGCAGTTCTTTTCCCAAACGTGTTGGCGAAGCAGGCTGCCCGTGTGTACGGGCCAACATGGGTACATCGTCCCAACTATCGGCCAACTCTTCAAGCTTCAACAAAAGCTTTTCAATTTTAGGATAATATACCTCCTGCAAAGCATCGCGCAGCGAACAGGGCACCGAAGTGTTGTTGATATCCTGCGAAGTAAGCCCAAAGTGGATAAATTCTTTAAAAGCTTGCAAGCCCATTTTATCGAATTCTTCTTTAATGAAGTACTCCACCGCTTTAACATCGTGGTTGGTTACTTTCTCGATATCTTTTACCCTTTGTGCATTTTCAACAGTAAAATTCTGATATATAGCCCTTAAGTCGGATGCTTTTTTCAAATCGAAGTTTTTGAGCTGTTGCAATGGAATTTCGCACAAAGCCAAAAAATACTCAACTTCAACAAATACCCTGTATTTTACCAAGGCATATTCCGAAAAATATTCTTCCAAATCGCTTACATTACGGCGATAACGGCCGTCGATTGGAGTAATTGCTGTCAATTCACTTAAACTCATGTGTCATTTATTTTTTAAAATGAGGGTTCAAAGATATAATTATTTTTAAAGAGTTGTTTTTTGCCGACTAAACAAGGCTATTGTATGTGCTGCTGAAAAGAAAAGTATTACTTTTATGCATATTTTAAAATAACAATTTTTACCATGAAGCACTTATTAGCACTACTTATTGTTTCGGTTTTGGCTCTGCCTTTGTTTGCAGCCAATAATGATACCCTGTTAATCTACAAGTTCAATATCAAAGAGCAAATTGCCCCTTCGGTATGGAGGCAAACTAAAATTGTGTTCGATAATGCAGAACAATTGGGTGCCGATGTAATTCTTATTCACATGAATACTTACGGAGGAACAGTTGTTGATGCCGACTCAATACGTACAAAAATCTTAAATAGCAATATTCCCGTGTGGACATTTATCGATAACAACGCTGCATCGGCCGGGGCACTTATTGCCATTGCAGGCGACAGCATTTTTATGCGCCCCGGAGCCAACATTGGTGCTGCAACCGTGGTGAACCAAACCGGCGAAAAAGCCCCCGATAAATACCAATCGTATTTCAGATCGACAATGCGTGCCACTGCCGAAAGCCATGGTGCCGACACAATCATTTCGGGCACCGACACCATCGTTAAATGGTATCGCGACCCCAAAATTGCCGAAGCAATGGTCGATGAAGATGTTTTTATTCCCGGAATTATCGATACCGGTAAAATACTCACTTTCACTGCCCGCGAAGCTATGCAGTACGGCTTTTGCGAAGGTATAGTAAACAATATTGACGAACTGCTCGAAATGGCTAACATTCAGCACTATGAAATAAAAGAATACAAACCAACCGGCCTCGACCGTTTTATTGGCTTTTTGATCAACCCTGTTGTTTCGGGCTTGCTTATTATGGCAATTATTGGTGGCATTTATTTCGAAATGCAAACACCCGGAATTGGCTTCCCGATAATTATTGCAATTATTGCCGCCATTACTTATTTTATGCCCTTGTACATCGAAGGACTAGCCGAAAATTGGGAAATTGCTGTTTTCATTGTAGGCTTAATTTTGATTGCGATTGAGATTTTTGTAATTCCCGGCTTTGGTGTGGCCGGTGCACTGGGTATCACAATGGCCATTATCGGCTTATCGCTTAGCCTGCTCGACAATGTACGTTTCAATTTCGACAAAGTTGATGGTACTGCCATTGTTATTGCACTTTTAACTGTTACGGTTTCGTTATTTTTGGGTTTACTGTTGGCACTGTGGGTTAGCCGAAAACTATTTACTGCCAGCAGAGGACCACTACACAACTTGGCACTTAACAGCATGCAAACCACCGCCGAAGGTTACTCAAGCGTAAACATACATCAAGCCGAAATGATTGGAAAAGAAGGAATAGCACACACGGTATTGCGCCCATCGGGCAAAGTGGATATCGACGGCGAAATATGGGATGCCAAATCGGAAGACGGATTTGTTGATAAAGGTCAAACCGTTAAGGTTGTAGGTCAGGAAAGTGCCCAATTGTACGTTGAGAAGTTATAAGTTCAATTTGCACACCCGTTTTATTCTTGTTAAATTTGTTCGCTTTATATTTTTTAACAAAAATAATAAAGCATGGGCATTCATTTTATCGACCTCTCCATCTTCGTTATCTACTTCATTTTCATGCTCGGTGTGGGCTTTTACTTTCTTAAGCGCAACAAATCGAAAGAAGACTACTATGTTGGAGGCCGAAACATGTCGGCTGGGCACATTGGATTATCGGTGGTTGCCACCGATGTTGGTGGTGGTTTTTCTATCGGGCTGGGCGGTTTGGGCTTTGCAATGGGCTTGTCGGGCAGTTGGATGTTGTTTACAGGTTTTATTGGTGCCTGGCTCAGTGCAGTTATCCTTATCCCTAAAATTTACCCTATTGCAAGCAAAAACAAGTTTTTAACTTTTCCCGAAGCATTAAAATTTTATTACAATAACAAAGTAGCTGTTGTTGCAGGGCTTATTTCGTTAATAGGCTACATAGGTTTTACCAGCTCACAAATATTGGCCGGAGCCAAACTCGCCTCGGCAACTTTTCCGTCGGTTAGTATTACTGATGCTGTTCTGATTATGGGAATAATAGCTGTTGGTTATACTGTTATAGGCGGCATTAAAGCTGTTATTTACACCGACACCATTCAATGGGCAATTTTAATGATCGGATTAATTTTTATTGGAATACCAATTGGATACATAAAAATCGGCGGCTGGTCTGCTATTGCACAAACCCTTCCCGATCAGTTCTTTAGCCTAAAAAACATCAGCCTTGTACAATTCATCAACTGGCTAATAACCATTGTGCCCATTTGGTTTGTAGGAATGACCCTTTACCAACGTATTTATGCATGTAAGGATAAAAAAACTGCCCAAAAAGCGTGGTTAGTTGCCGGTCTTTTTGAATGGCCGGTTATGGCTTTTATGGGAATTGTATTAGGTATGTTTGGCCGTGTTGCATACGAGCAGGGCATGTTTGCCCAATTGGGCTACGCAGCAGGTACTGCAACCGATGCTGAACTTGGCCTGCCGCTTTTACTCCGCAACATATTGCCTGTTGGTTTAATGGGCATAATGATGTCGGCATACTTCTCGGCAATAATGTCAACTGCCGACAGTTGTTTAATGGCCGCATCGGGAAATCTCAACAGCGATATACTTGGTTCATTTAAACGCAAAGGATCAAAAATTAACATCAAATACCCACAGCTAATAACCTTTTTAATTGGT
>DAOSWJ010000296.1:0-4371 GCA_035380005.1 Prolixibacteraceae bacterium
CTTCAACCAACGGAATGATGATTTACCATCCCGAACAAGATGTAATGCCGCAAACCCATATTTTTGTTGCCGAAGTTAACGGGCTAATGATTGGTACAATTACTTTATCGATCGATAATGCTTTTGGCTTGATGGTCGATTCGGGTTTTAAGCCAATAATTGATCAATATCGAACAGAATATCAGAATCTTGCGTCGTTTTGGCGCTTTGCCGTTTTGCCCGAATATCAATCAAATTTATTGGTTATGAGAAAGTTGATTGGCTTAAGCGCATTGAGTATGGTTTGGAACAAAGCGCAGGTTTGCTTTTTAATTATCAGCCCTAAGCATATTGGTTTTTACCAAAAGGTACTTGCTTTCGAGGAGGTGGCCTGGGGCATTGATACCAATCCGCATATTAAAGCTGAACACGCCCAGGTTGTTTTGATGAAAATTCATATCGAGAATATACCCGTAAAATGGGTTGCTACTCCCGAAAGTGAGATTTTTGTATAGTGGATAATTGTTTTGCGATGTTTATCATAAAAAAGCAGGCTTTGATGCCTGCTTTTTTAATTAAGCCCAATGGCTTTATTTGCTCTATTTTCTGATCAAACTTTTAATTTACAATAGTTTAATTTCGTAGCTCAACTCAATGGCTTTACGGTAAACAGCCGAAACTCCACAGTACTTCTCTTGCGAAAGCTCAATGGCTTTTTTTAGCTTTTCAAGGGGCAGGTTGTCGCCTTTGAATTCGTAAATAATGTGCATCTTTTCGTAATACTTCGGATAATCCTCGGTTAAAAAACCATCAACACGAACATTGAATTCTTCGGGTTCAATTTTCATTTTTTTGAGTATCATAACAACGTCCATCCCGGTACATCCCGCCAACGAAGTAAGCATGAGCATTTTGGGTCTTGGTCCCTTGTCGCTTCCCCCCGACTCGGGCGATGCATCCAGCGTGAGTTTATGTCCGTTAAGTTCGGTTTCGAACTCCATATTTCCTTTCCAACTAAGTAATGTTTCCTGTTTCATACATCGTAATATTTTTACACAAAAATGAATATTTTATTAGTAAGACTTTGTAACTCAAGTCACGCAGGGGATTTTATCTATAATTTTTGGTAAAATTTGGTATCCATTGTTAAGATTGACTATATTTACAACTTGAATATTTACAAAAACATTTGTTTTATTTAAACAACCGATGTTATGAGAAGTTCAGTTTATACACCGCTTCCAGAAGAAACCGACTTGTCGGGGTTCAAATTTTTCAGGCATCTGACCGATACCGAAATTGGTAAGTTAAATTACGATAAAACCTGTCAGGTATATAAAAAGGGGAGTGTTGTTTATCGCGAGGGAAGCCGTTTAACTGGTTTTTATTGCATTACAAAAGGCATTTTAAAAATATATAAAACAGGTATCGATGGCAAGGAGCAGATTATCCGCTTTGTAAAAGGGGGCGATATTATTGCTTTTAGGTCGTTGTTGAGCCAGGAGCTTGCTTGTACAACCGCTAAAGTGATCGACGATGCTGTATTGTGCCAAATACCTTACAATACCCTATTGTATTTGTTGCAAAATAATTGGCGTTTCTCGCATTGGATGATTCAGATTTTGTGCCGTGAGCTTCGTGAAGCCAACGATTATATTACCGATATTGCTCAAAAGACCGTTCGCGAACGCTTAGCCGAAGTATTGTTGCTGCTCAAAGACAGTTTCGATGTTGATGAGAACAATGTACTGCAAATTGCTTTGACACGCGAAGAGTTGGCCAACATGGTCGGAACGGCTACAGAGTCGGTTATCAGGTTATTGTCGGAATTTAAGCAAGATGGTTTGATCGATTTGAAAGGACGCAAAATAAGGTTCATCGATATCAATACTTTGAGGCGAATGGCCAGTATTTAAATTTACCTTTATTTGGCTATCCATTGCTCGGGGTTCAGCTTAAGGCTTTCTTTCCATATTTGAAACTTCAAAACTGTTTTGTTGTCGTCATCTTTATCTGAAAAAATTAGTCCTATGTTTTGATTGGTTTCTAGTTGATCGCCTTGTTTTACAAATACTTCTTTAAGGTTTGAATAAACGGTGATGTATTCGCCGTGCCTTACAATAACGGCCATGTTTCCTCCCGGAATGGCAAAAACCCTGCTTACTGTTCCTTTAAAAATTGCCCTTGCATTTTCGCCGGGTTTGGTGGTTATGTCAATTCCGTTGTTTTTGATAATGATGTTTTTCATTACCGGATGGGCGTGTTCTCCAAACTTATCGGTAATAACACCATGTTGTGTGGGCCAAGGAAAACGGCCTTTGTTTTTCTCAAAATCGTCGGAAAGAACCTTGAACTCAGGTGTGCGTGCCACTTCGCGAGCTTTACGGGCTTCTTCCTCAATAAGCCGTTCAATTTCTTTTTGAAGTCGGTCTTCAATGCGTTGTTGGTAACGCAGGTGGTCTTTAAGTTCGCGTTGCCGTTTTTGCAGTTGGGCTACATATTGCGATTGTTTTTGTTTTTCGTTGTTCAACACCGAAACCTCTTTCATTTGTTGGTTAAGTACCTGCTGCTTTTCTTGTCGGGCTGTTTTCAGATCAATTGTTTTCAGTTCGAGTACTTGTTTTATTGCTTCAATTTGTTCGGCTTGTTTTTGTCGGTATTCGGCCATTTGCCGCATGTACAACAATCGTTTATAAGCTTGGTTAAAGCTTTGACTCGAAAGTACGAATATGATTTTGTTATAGTCACCTCTCTTACGATAAGCTTGTTTGATTAAATTGGCATAGTCGGTTTTTACTTTTTCGAGGTCTGAACTTAACATTGAAATTACTCCTTCGTTTTGCTCAATTGATTGTTGAATGATTGCCAATTCGGTATTGTAATCTTCAATTAGGTTGGTGCGCGATTGTATTTGTTGGTTAACCAAATTCAGTTTATTGAGTGTAGCCTTGGTGTTTTTTCCGGTTTTTTCCAGCAAGTTATTGGTGTACTCAATTTCTTTTCGCGTTTTCTCTTTTTTAATTTCAAGCTCGCTTAATGTTTGAGCCGGCAATAAAACCGATACAATTAGTAAAACGAACAGCAAACATATCCCCAAATTGGTTTTAAAGCGCATTGACGGTATGTTTTGTTTTCGATTCATAACATTTTGGCTAAAAGTTGAATTTTTCGTAGGTGTCGGGCACGCTAAAACTGAAATCCTTTGTTTCGTTTACCGAAGGCCTCGAAACTTTTATGTCGAGTTGTAAATTGTTTAAAGAAGAGCTGAACGACAGGCTAATAGCTTGCGGATAAAGGCTGCGCCCAACTGGTTTGTAATCGTCGTATTTAACGATAATTTTTTCGTTGTTTTTGATGTCGTTGAATTCAATTTTTCGAAGCACAAAATCACGTGGGTCGATCCATGCCGAGTACGAAGTAAACTCTGAGTCGTCCATGTTTTGCATGTAACGTCTTAGCTTCTGTTGGTTCGATTGTTGCAAAGCACGATCAATCTTCTTGTTAAACTGGCTGTCGATTCGGTATTGATCAGAGTCGATATCGGAAACAATATCTTTATCGAACAGATTGCTGTCGACCAGTTTGCTAACATCGGCTGTAAGCAGGGCCTGAAGCATTTCGTAGCCAATATTGACACCAAATAATTCGTTGAGAATAGTAAGCTGATCTTGTATGTAGTTTTTCTCAATAAAGTTTACAACAGTTATGCTGTCGGTAGTTATAAGGGCACGGGCAACTGGCAGGTTCATTTTACGTAAAGTAACAATTAACGCTTTATCGTAATCAATTTTAAGTTGCCCGGTTAACGAACCTTTTTTATCGCCGTCGAAGTAGCTAATTGCCATTCGTTTCGATTCGTAATTTTTGTATTCGGGTGACTGTTTTACAACTTTACGAACAATACGGCTGGTAGCCATTGGCTTTACTTCGTAATATGCTGCTTTTCGCGATACGTTACATGAAGTTATTGTGGCTAAAAATAAAGAAGCCAAAACTATTGTTAAATATGAATTCTTTTTAAACTGCATTATTCCACTTCTGCTATATACTTCTTCTCTGCAATTTTTTTCTTTAAAGTTTCGGATGTGTTTCCCATTTCGAGCGACTTTTGCCATTGCTCCATGGCTTTGTCAATGTCGTTAAGCTTAAAAAGAATATCGCCGTAATGTTCTACCACAACTTCGCTGCTTTCGCCGCCGTTTTTTATGGCATTTTCGATATAGAATTTTGCCAAACGGTATTCGCCTTTCATGAAAAGCACCCATGCATGTGTGTCGAGATAAGTGGGGTTGTCGGGGTTGGCTTGTATCACTTTACTGCTCATTAGTTCAGCTTTTTCGAGCTGTTCGCCTCTTACCGACAAATAATAGGCATAGTTGTTCAATGCCATAA
>DAOSWJ010000297.1:0-4316 GCA_035380005.1 Prolixibacteraceae bacterium
GACTACATTCCTATTGAAGTAATTGACGGTAAAGTGTTGGTTAATACCAATAAAGGTGCATCGAGGTACCAAGTTGTTGCCATCGATATTGCCAACCCTGCTGAAGATAATTGGACGGTAATTATTCCCGAAAGTGAAAATACCCTTGAAGGGGTTTCGTATTGTGGCAACAAGCTTTTTGCTCTTTACATGGAAGATGCTAAAAGTAAATTGCAGATTTTCGATAGTACCGGAAGTTATTTGGGTGACGTCGATTTGCCAGGTATTTGCAGTGCCAGTGGAATAAGTGGAACACAAAACGGAACTACTGCTTTTTATTCGTACAGCTCATACAATACACCCGGTACAATATTTAAATACAACACCGAAACTGGCGAGTCGCAAATGTATTTTCAGCCCGATGTGAAATTTAATCCCGACGACTTTATTGTAAAGCAAGAATTCTACACCAGCAATGATGGAACACAAATCCCCATGTTCATTGTACACAAAAAGGGCATCAAACTTAATGGGAAGAACCCTGCAATGTTGTATGGTTATGGTGGGTTCAATATTAGCTTAACCCCCGGTTTTTCAACCTCGGTGATATATTATATCGAAAATGGAGGCGTTTATGCAGTAGCAAATTTGCGCGGTGGTGGCGAGTATGGCGAAAAGTGGCACAAAGCAGGCACACTGCTGAACAAACAAAATGTATTCGACGATTTTATAGCCGCAGCCGAACACTTAATTTCGGCAGGTTACACCAACTCCGATCAGTTGGCAATTAGGGGAGGATCAAACGGTGGTTTGCTTGTGGGGGCTGTAACCAACCAGCGCCCCGATTTATTTAAAGTAGCTCTGCCAGCTGTTGGGGTGATGGACATGTTGCGTTACCATCAGTTTACCATTGGATATGCTTGGGCTACCGACTACGGCCGTTCCGATGATAGCGAGGAAATGTTTAAATATTTATACACCTATTCTCCTGTTCATAATGTAAAAGCGCTGGATTATCCTGCTATAATGGTAACAACAGCCGATCACGACGATAGGGTAGTGCCTGCCCATTCATTTAAATACATTTCGCGTATTCAGGAGCTGAATACCGGAGAATTGCCAACTCTTATACGTATAGATGTAAAAGCCGGGCATGGTAGTGGAAAACCAACTGCAAAAGTTATTGAAGAAATGACCGATATGTATGCTTTTGTTTTTTATCATACCGGACTTAAACCCAAAATAAAGTAAAAAGTAAAAGTGAATTTTCTGGTAATTGAAGGAAATATTGGGGCCGGCAAAACTACATTGGCCAAAATGATCAGTGAGGATTATAATGCACAATTTGTTGGAGAAGCTTTTGCTGATAATCCTTTTTTAGAAAAGTTTTATACCGACCCCAAAGCGTATGCTTTTACCCTGGAAATGTCGTTTATGGCTGAGCGCTATTCGCAACTTATGAGTGAGTTGCAAAATCGTAACTTGTTTAAAGATTTTGCTGTAGCCGATTATTATTTCATGAAATCGTTGATTTTTTCGAGTGTTACTTTAAGCGACGATGAGTATAAGTTATACCGAAAGTTTTTTGATATAATTTATTCTCGTTTGCCAAGGCCCGATTTGTATGTTTATTTGCATAAATCGACCCAAAACTTGCAAAATCAAATAGCTAAAAGGGGGCGCAATTACGAACAAAATATCCCCGACGATTACCTCGAAAAAATCAGTAAGGCTTATTTCAGCTATTTTAAACAACAGAGCGAGTTCCCTGTTTTGATAATCGATACCAACCAAATCGACTTTGTCAATAATCGTAATCACTATGAGAAATTGTGTAGTTTAATATTCGAAAATGAATACAAATATGGAATAACAAGGCTTATCATGTGATAATTTTTCTCAAATTAGCTTTCTGGTTAAAAAAACATTGCTATTTTTGTAATAATAGTGAAAATATGTTTAAAATATATAATAATGTGTCCGTCATGAAGAAAAACAATTTTAAAGTTATTGTATTGTTTGCCTCTGTATTACTGCTATTTAGCAGTTGTGCCAGTATTAAAAAGATGAAAAAAAATGCTGACCAAATTAAATGGGAGGTAACACCCGAAGTGCTCGAAGCACATGCTGGTCAAGTAAAAGTTGCGGTTGAAGGCCAAATACCTGAAAAGTATTTCGTAAAAAAAGCAACAATAACCGTTACTCCTGTTGTTAAATACGAAGGTGGCGAAAAAGCCTATCCCGAAATTAAACTACAGGGCGAGAGCGTAACAGCAAATAATGCTGTAATCACTTTTACCGAAGGTGGTAATTTTAAAGTAGAAGGAGCACTTCCTTATGAAGAAGCAATGAAAATGTCGGAACTTGAAGTTCGCATTGTTGCTCAAAAAGGTGCTTCTGCTTTAGATTTTGAACCCATTAAAATTGCCGATGGCGTAATTGCTACTTCCGAGTTGGTTAACAAAAGCGGTATGGCTGTAGTGGGTATTCAAAAAGAAGAAAACACAAGCGGCAAGTACGATCCTGCTATCGATGCTTTCCAACGTGTTGTGCCCGATGAATTTATGGCCGATATTCATTATCTGATTAACAGCTCACACTTACGTGGCGAAGAATTGAAATCGGACGATGTGAAAGCTTTTAATGAATATACTCAAGATGCCAATGCCAACGATCGCAAAGAGTTGAAAGCACTTGAAGTTTCGGCTTATGCTTCACCCGATGGTGAGTTGGACTGGAACGAAAAACTTTCGAAGAAACGTGAAACTTCGGCTGCCGAATACTTGAACAAAGAATTGAAAAAAGCCGGTATCGAAGCTAATGTAAAAACTAAATACACAGCTGAAGACTGGGAAGGTTTCCAAAAATTGATGGAGAAATCATCTATCCAAGATAAAGAACTTATTTTACGTGTATTGTCAATGTACACCGATCCTGAAGTACGCGAAAAAGAAATCCGTAACTTATCGCAAGCATTCTCGGCTGTTGCTGATGAAATCCTTCCTGAATTACGTCGTGCAAAATTTATGGCTAACATCGATTTGATTGGTAAAACCGACGAGGAACTTTTGGCTGCTGCTCAAAACGATCCAAAATCGCTGAACCAAGCTGAACTGATTTATGCTGCTGAACTTACCGATGACCTTGCGAAAAAGGAAGCTTTCTATAATGCTTTCAGCAAACAATTCGAAAACGACTGGAGGGGTTTCAATAACTTGGGTATGGTACAAGTTATGAAAGGTGATTTTGATGCTGCTGCTAAAAATTTCGAAAAAGCCGATCAGTTGGACAACAACAACCCAATTATTCAAAACAACTTAGGCGTTATTGCGCTTAAAGCTGGTGATATTAATAAAGCAAAAGAATTATTCTCGGCTGCATCGGGTGTAGGCAAACAAGTTGATTACAACATGGGTATTGTAAGTATTACACGTGCCGAATACGACAAAGCTGTTAAGTATTTTGGCGAATGCAACAAACCCAATGCTGCTTTAGCTAAAATTTTGGCTGGCGACAACAACGGTGCGCTTAAATCGTTAGATGCTTGTACTGCCGAATGTGCAATGATTGATTACCTTAAAGCTGTTGTAGGTGCTCGTACAGCCAAAGAAAGCTTGATGATTGAAAGCTTAACTTCGGCAATCAAAAAAGAGCCAGCAATGAAAGCTGCTGCTAAAACCGATCTCGAATTTGCAAAATATTTCGAAAGCCCAAGTTTCAAGGCAATAGTTGAATAATTTATTTTTTCATAATATTTTATTAGGGGAGTCTTTTTTAGGCTCCCTTTTTTTGTGTGCGTGATTTTTGGTACAAAACATTTTATTGTAATGACCTAGCTTCGCTAAATAATTAATTTACGAAGCTATGGAATATAAGATTAAAAATTTTCCAATAACCATGTTTGCAATTGTTATGGGCTTAAGCGGTTTAACAATAGTTTTACAAAAATTTGCCGAACATAACTGGTTGCCTAATTGGTTGTATTTATCGATGTTGGTAACGGTAAGTTTAATATTTATTGTTATTGCGGCTTTTTATGTTCTTAAGTTGATAATGTTTCGCGAGGCGGTTGTAGCAGATTTCCGACATCGAATCAGAATAAATTTCTTTTCAACCATATCAATATCTTTTTTACTCTTGTCGGTTGCTTTTCATCCGGTTAGTAATTTTGTATCGGAAGTCTTGTGGTGGATTGGCACCATATTGCATGCATACCTAATGTTGCACACCATAAGGTTTTGGATACAGCACAATTTTGAGATACACACATTTAGCCCAGCGTGGTTTATTCCTGTTGTGGGTAATATTGTTATACCTGTAATGGGAGTCGAGTTTCT
>DAOSWJ010000298.1:0-4310 GCA_035380005.1 Prolixibacteraceae bacterium
GACTTTAGTATTTTGTTATTTTTAACTCATGAAATGAGTTTGAGCAACAACTTATAAAAAAAGTAGCTTTATTCTCTGTAAGTTTCATACAGTTTGTAAAAGTGCAACAATAATATAAACCCGAATCAGGCAGTTAGCTAATAATATAACAAAAAACGAAACGTGTGAAACTCATAGAAGTAACTTGTGCAATTATTGTAAACAAAGGTAAAATACTTGCTTGTCAGCGGAAATTTAAATCTGACCATCCGTTGAAATGGGAATTGCCTGGAGGCAAAATTGAAATGGGCGAAACTGAAACAGCATGTATTCAGCGTGAAATTGTTGAAGAACTTGGGGTTAATGTTCGTGTTCTGTCAAAACTTACCACATTGAGTTACGATTATGGTTTTAAAAAAATTACTTTGATTCCTTTTGTTTGTGAAATAATTTCGGGCATTTTAGATGCTCATGAACACGAATCTATTAAATGGCTTACTTTAACTGAAATAAAGGAAGTTGACTGGGCCGAAGCAGATCGCTTATTGTTGAAAACAAATTTAAAAGAATTGAAATGTTGGCTTTAATTGCAGTTTTTTTTACGTCACTTGTTGTTGCATTTTCGGGTGCAATGATGCCCGGCCCCCTGTTAACTGTAACTGTAAGCGAAAGTACGCGAAAGGGAGTCTTTGCCGGTCCCTTGCTTATATCGGGGCATGCAGTGCTCGAGTTACTCTTAGTGTTAGCTTTACTATTTGGATTGGGGCCTATATTGGAGCATTCACTATTTTTTATAATTTCGGCTTTTGTTGGAGGTGCAATCATGTTTTGGATGGCTTGGGGAATGTTTAAATCGTTGCCTACGCTTAGTGTAAAAACCAACGAAGTAAGTAAACAAAAAAGAAACTTACCACTTACTGGTGCTTTAATGAGTTTGGCAAATCCCTATTGGATCATTTGGTGGGCTACAATTGGCATAGCATATATTGTACATGCCCAAAAATTAGGATTGTGGGGTGTTGCGTTCTTTTTTGTTGGTCACATAATGGGCGATTTAATATGGTATTCGGCCATATCGTTTGCAATAGGTAAGGGCAAAAAGTTATTTACTGATAAGGTATATCGAATCTTAATTGCAGTTTGTGGTGCCTTTTTGGTAGGCTTTGCAGGTTACTTGGTTGTAAGTGCTTTGCTTGTATGGTTTTAGTTTTCTTGTTTCTGGCCATTCATTATTATTGTTAAGGTTTTTATTAATCACTCGTTTTCTTCGAATTGGCAACCAAATGGTTGATTTCTTCCATTTCTTTTTGGGTTAGATTACGCCATTTGCCTGGTTTAAGGTCAAGATTAACATTCATAATCCGAACTCTTTTTAGCTTTACAACTTCGTAATCCAAAAACTGGCACATGCGCCTTATTTGTCGGTTTAAGCCTTCGGTAAGTATAATTTTGAATTCGTTTTTACCGGTTTGTTCTACTTTACATTTACGTGTAACTGTACCCAAAATGGGTATTCCGTTGCTCATTTGTTTAATAAACGATGCATTCACTGGTTTGTTAACTCTAACAATGTATTCTTTTTCGTGATTGTTGCCCGCCCGTAAAATTTTATTTACAATGTCGCCATCGCTGGTTAAAAATATAAGTCCTTCGCTTTGTTTATCGAGCCTGCCAATGGGAAAAATTCTTTTCGGATGATTGATATAGTCGATAATATTGTTCTTTTCATTTTCAACGTCGGTAGTACATACAATGCCAACCGGTTTATTAAACGCAATATAAACAGGCTGTTCCTTTGGCACCGAAATACATTCTCCGTCAACCTTAACCACATCGCCAGGTTGAACTTTGGTGCCCATTTCGGGTTTAATGCCATTTATGGTTACCCTGCCTTGCTCAATAAGTTGGTCGGCTGCCCTGCGCGAACAAAAACCTGTTTCGCTGAGGTATTTGTTAATGCGTACGGAATTTCTTTCGTTCATAATACAAAAATAGCATTTTTGAATGGTCAATTTAGTGGAAACTCTTTCATTTCGCTCGTGAATAAGAAATTGTTTAATTGTAACACTTGTGACAATTCAGGATTTTTTAGTCTTTTATTTTTGTGCTATAAAAATAATAACTTATAAATTTTTGTTTATGTCAGATCAAGCATTAATAGCCGATGAAGTAATTACCGGAAACATGTTTTGTTTTCAATGCCAGGAAGCAGCCAAAGGTTCGGGTTGCGAAGTTAAGGGTGTATGTGGAAAAGACGATAAGGTTTCGAACCTGCAAGACCTTTTGGTTTATGTAACAAAAGGAGTCGGGATTTTGAACAATCTTGCAATAAATAATGGTTTGAACTTTACATTTGCGAATAAGTATGTTTATGAAGCATTGTTTATGACCATTACCAATGCCAATTTTAACGATACAAAAATTATTGAAAAAATACACGAAGGCCTTAACGTGCGAGCTAATATAATTCAGCTTTTAGCCGGAAAAGGACTTCAATTGACCGAAAAAATGCACAGCTCGGTTACCTGGGAAGGTGGCGATTTGGCCGAACTTGAACGAAAAGCAAAATTGGTAGGCATAAAAGCCGAAAGCAATGAAGATATACGTTCTCTTAAAGAGTTGATCATATATGGATTGAAAGGTATGGCAGCTTATGCCGAACATGCTGCTAATTTGGGGTACGATAACAATGGCGTAATGGCTTTCATGAGCAAAGCTTTGGCCGAAACAACCCGCACCGATATTGGTATGAACGAATTGGTGCCACTGGTGATGGAAACCGGTAAATATGGTGTTGAAGTTATGGCGCTGTTGGATAAGGCAAATACCGAATCGTACGGAAATCCTGAAATTACCGAAGTGAATATTGGAACCCGTAACAACCCCGCAATTCTGATCAGCGGCCACGATTTGAAAGACATGGAAGAATTGTTGGCTCAAACAGATGGAACAGGTGTTGATGTGTATACGCATAGCGAAATGTTGCCCGCCAATTATTATCCAAAGTTCAAAAAATACAGTCATTTTGTTGGCAATTATGGCAATGCCTGGTGGAAACAAAAAGAAGAAATTGAGGCATTTAACGGTCCTGTTTTGTTTACTACTAATTGCCTTGTTCCACCTTCGGATAGTTACAAAGACAGGGTTTACACAACCGGCGCCTCGGGTTTCAAAGGCGTAAAACATATTGCCGACAGAGTAAACGGACAAGCAAAAGATTTTAGTGCAATTATCGAACATGCAAAAAAATGTGCCCCGCCAAAACAAATCGAAGAAGGAAAAATTATTGGCGGTTTTGCTCATAACCAAGTTATGCAACTGGCCGATAAAGTGGTCGATGCAGTGAAAACAGGTGCCATTAAAAAGTTTTTTGTAATGGCAGGCTGCGATGGCCGAATGAAATCGCGCGATTATTATACCAAGTTTGCCGAAAAACTACCTGCCGATACTGTAATATTAACAGCAGGTTGCGCTAAATACCGTTACAACAAATTGCAATTGGGCGATATTGGTGGCATTCCACGTGTTCTGGATGCAGGGCAGTGCAACGATTCATATTCATTGGCCGTTATAGCTTTAAAACTAAAAGAAGTTTTCGAGTTGAACGATATTAATGAGCTGCCCATTGTTTACAACATTGCATGGTACGAACAGAAAGCTGTAATAGTGCTCTTGGCTTTGCTGTATTTAGGCGTGAAAAACATTCACCTTGGGCCAACATTGCCAGCATTTCTTTCGCCGGCTATTTCCAACTTTTTGGTGAACGAATTTGGTATTAACGTTAGGGGAGAAGTAGATGCCGATTTAAAGAAGTTTTTGGCTTAAACATAAATTCAAAATTAGTATGATTTAAAATTTGTTAACCCTGGTTAACAGTTTGTTTGCCTAACTTGCATTCGTAAAAAAGCATTTAAAATGAAAACAATGCGAGTAATAAATTGAGATTTAATTCCATTAAACAGGGATACGCATTGTTTAATGCATGTATCCCTGTTTTTTATAATTGAAAAATGGTGAACAGATTTTTTAAATCGATAACTATAATTATATCCCTTTTAATAGTATCTAGTATTGCTGTTTTGGGACAGTTGTGCGATTCGTTAATTGTGTTTAGCGGGCAATTATTTAGCCCCGACTCTATACCTGCCGAAAATGTTTATTTGATCAGTTATTCTACCTTGCGAGCCTATGCAACTAATAAAAATGGAGAATTTAATATTTCTGCGTCTTTATCCGATTCGTTTAAAGTACATCATGTCAGTTTTGATCCAATAATAATAAAACCAAAAACCAATAAGCAGCTTATATATTTGTCTTACCTTGAAAATGCC
>DAOSWJ010000299.1:0-4303 GCA_035380005.1 Prolixibacteraceae bacterium
TATGGTTACAATGCTTACTCACGAAGAAGACATGCCACTAAGCATGGCAAACGATACCGAAAAAGAGATCAATAACTTCAGGGATATACTTAAAAGCGAACATCTGAACAACCTCGAAAAAGGTGTTTATAAATACGATGCGGGAATCATGTACAACGACATTGTTTCGCAAAGCGAACGCATTGGTGATTATGCCTATAATGTTGACGAATCGTTTAAAAACCTGTTTCGATAATTATTGATGCTAATCTAACTGTTTCGCTTCGGCAAGGCTCGATATATCTGATTCGGTCCATTTGTTTTGAAGCAACTCAATGGCCTTTATCACTGTTTTATCTTCTTTGTAAACAACCGGGTAGAAGCCTTCGTTGCCCATTATGTTGCGCGCAATGTAAGCATGCAATTGCATGTTTAAAAGTGGGCGTGCTTCAACTAATTCAGCTTTTGTAAAGCTTATGCTTTGTTTTTCGATGTGTTCAATAAAATCATCAAATATTTTGTTTTTGTTCAGATAGTTTTCAAGTGCCTCAACAGTTTTGTTTTTCGATAATTTAGTGCGGTTTTTGTCGGAATAATCGAAAGCAAAGTGGTAGATAAGGCTTCGTGAAACAATGGCCGAGAACAAACGGTTGGCACCTGTTGTATCAATTGGAATAAAGAAGTCGGGCATTATGCCACCACCACCATAAACAGTGCGTCCACCAGTAGTTTGATATTTTAACGAATCGGCAAAATGTATGCTATCTTTTTGTGTTAATTCATTATTTATTAGCCTGTTGTGAAAGTCGAGTTGATAATTGTCGATGCCGTTGTTGTATGGTTTTTGGATACTGCGACCGCTAGGTGTGTAAAAGCGAGCCACGGTAAGCCTTACAGCCGAACCATCAAAAAGGGGAATTTGTTCTTGCACCAATCCTTTTCCGAACGATCGGCGACCAATGATCAAACCCCGGTCGTTGTCTTGTATGGCTCCGGCAAAAATTTCGCTGGCCGATGCCGAAAACTCATCAATCAACACTGCTACTTCTTTTTCGAGATAAGCTCCGTTAACCGATGAGAAATAATTGTAACGCGATCTCGATTTCCCTTCGGTATAGACAATTAGCTTATTGGCTGGTAAAAATTCGTCAACCATTTGTATTACTGCTTGAAGTGAGCCTCCGGCGTTGCCACGTAAGTCGATAACAATCTTGGTCATGCCCTGCATATTGAGGCGGTTCATTGCCGAAATAAATTCTTTTAGTGTTGTATCGGAGAAACGATTAACCTTAATGAGGCCAATGTTTTGGGTTAGCATGTAAGCCACATCTACACTGTAAAGGGGGATGTCGCCACGTTTTATATCAAAATCAATAAAATCGGTAATGCCGGGTCGTTGAACCGAAATGTTTACCATTGTTCCTTTTTTGCCCCTGAGCAACGACACAATGCTGTCGCTTTTTATTCCTTGACCGGCAATATTGTTCCCGTTTACTTTTACAATTCGGTCGCCGGCAGCAATTCCAAGCTCTTTCGATGGGCCTCCCGAAATTACATCAACAATCATTACCGTATCGTTCTGCATTACAAATTGTACCCCAATTCCCGAAAAGTTGCCACGCATATCTTCGCTAACAGCTTTCATTTCGCTTGCAGGTATGTAAGTAGAGTGTGGGTCAAGATCGTCGAGCAGCTCAGGTATCGTGTTTTCAATCATTTCGGCTTGGTTAACACTGTCAACATAATCGTTTTCGATCAGTTTAAGCAAGTACGAAAGTTTATCGGGTTGGAAAATGCTTGTGTAATTATTTTTTTGAACGTTGATACGTTTTTGTATTCCGCTACCCAATAAAATACCAACAATAACAGCTATTGCCAGCAAAAGGGGAAAGAGGACTTTGGTTATTTGTTTCATAAATAAAATTTTTAGGCTTCAAAGCTAAAAAAAAAGCCCGGATGATGTTTCCGGGCCATACAAATATTGTGATTGTTTATTTGCCAAGATATTTATTAACAGTGTCGAGCAGGTCTTTCGATCGAATTGGTTTAGCAAGGTAATCGTCGCAACCGGCTTCGAGAGCTTTGGCCCTGTCTTCCGACATTGCAAATGCTGTTTGGGCAATAATGGTCATATCGGGGTATATCTTTTTAATTTCACGGGTAGCTTCGTAGCCGTTCATTTCGGGCATCTGAAGATCCATAAGGATAACGTCGGTGTTTGGGTTTGCTTTAGCAAAATCAACAGCTTCGATTCCGTTTTTTGCCCATTCAACCTTAACATCGAGTTTTGCCAGTACGGCATTTAAATACAAGTAGTTCGATTCAACATCTTCAACTATAAGTATTAATGGCTTATTATTACTATCCATGGTAACAATGTTTAAAATATGTGTTAAAAATAGTCATTCATTTGGTTTTTGTCAAGGTTTTATCCATAAATGAGAAATAAAATCTTGTTATACTTCGGCATTTAGCTCAAGTGTAAAGGTTGAGCCTTGCCCGGGAGCCGATTCAACGCTAATTCGGCCTCCCATTAATTTCATTAAACCCTTTGAAATGGTTAGGCCAATGCCTGTGCCACCATAAAGCCTGTTTTTGTCGCTGTTTACTTTTGCAAAACGTTCAAAAATGGTTTTTTGTTTATTTTTTGGAATTCCGGTTCCGGTATCCCGAACGTATATTAAAAATTTTCCGTTTTCTTTTTTGTATCCTATTTCAATTTCACCTTGGTCGGTAAATTTAATTGCGTTACTAATTAGGTGGTTTATTACTTGGTTAAGTCGATGCCTGTCTGATTTTATTCTGATATTGGGCTCGTCGGGTATGTTTCTGATTAGTTTTACTGCACTTTGTTTCTGGTCTGAAATAAGCATTTTTTCAGCATATTCGCTGGCACTGTCGAAAAGTGGTTTAAAATTAAATTCACCAATGCTAACGGTCATTTGTTCGGTTTCGAGTTTCGAAAAATCAACAATTGAATCGATTAAGGTCATTAATGAATTGCCATTGCTTTGAATTACATCAATGAATGAATTGCGGTCTTCGCTGCTAAGGTCGTCTTCGCGCAACATGTTGGTAAAGCCTATAATTGCGTTCATTGGTGTGCGTATTTCGTGGCTCATATTGGCCAAAAATAACGATTTTAGCTGGTCGGCTTCAACGGCTTTGTCTTTTGCCTGAATTATTTCGTCGCGGGCTTTGGCAACTTTGGTAATATCTTCAACAATGCCTTCAATCGATACTTCTTTGAAACCATCTTCGAGTAGAGCCAAAGTTAAATTGGCAATGAAAGGCTCACCGCTTTTGCGTTTCAGCATTATTTCGGTGTTAACCTCTTTGGTTTCCATAACCGTATCGATAATTAACCCACCCAAATCAGGATCAACAAGTAGGTCGATTTTGGTGAGCTCGACCATGTCGGTATCGTTATAGCCAAACATTTTCTTAAAACGGTTGTTAGCCTCAACAACCTTCATATTTTTGTCGAGCCTGAAAATAGCCAGTGGTGCATTATCGAAGAGAGCTTTGAACTTAGATTGATGCTCGAGCATGTTGATTTCGGCATTCTTAAATTCGGTAATATCGCGGGTAATACCAACTGTACCTGTGCATTTCCCATTGGAGTCGCACAATGGAATTTTTGTATCGCTTAAGTAAGTTTCTTTGCCATCAACAATCACTTTATGTATTTGATTGATTAGCGGTTCACCTGTACGTATAATCTCTTGTTCGCTTTCGAAAGCTTGTTGTGCATGTTCAAAAAAATCGAAATCGCTTTTGCCAATCAAGTCGTCGGGATTGTCGAATCCCAAAAGTTTAGCTTGTGCTTTGTTAACACGTATAAATTTGCTTTCAAGGTTTTTGAAATATATGGTGTCGGGTACGTTATCGATCAACGAACTCATCATATTCCTTTCAAGAAGAATATGTTTTTGCCGTTTACTTCGGAATATGAACGCAATTGCAATAAATAATGCTAAAATGAGCACTACAAGTAGTACCAGCATCCACAAACCAACAACAACCTCCTGTTGTTTCGCATTATAAAACATGACTGTTAATAGTGATAAATTTATCATTACACCCCTTAATTTTCAATTTTAAATGAAGCGTGCAGTAATTTCATTCTTCTACATTCAAGTTTTCACACTTAAGTAGAACAGGCTACACGGCCTAAAATAAATAATTATTGTTTGAAAATAAATAAAAATTCTCAAACTTAAACATGTTTACAAGCATCTTATTTCTTAGATACTTTTTGTTATTCGTTGAATTGGATTAGTTTTAGGTTTGCAAAACTATACATTATTTTTTTATGGAAACT
>DAOSWJ010000300.1:0-4293 GCA_035380005.1 Prolixibacteraceae bacterium
AACAAACTAACACTTTACGGTGGCCTTCACTTTCAGGATTTTATGTACAATTCGACTTATTCATTCGATCCACGCTTTAGTATTTCGTACCAAATGCCATCGAATGCAAAGCTTAGCATGGCTTATGGCAAACACTCGCAAATACAGCCACTTTTTAATTACTTTGTCGAAAAATACGATCAAAAAACCGACACCTATACTGCCACAAACACCCAGCTCGACCTAAGCAAAGCACATCACTTTATTGCCGGCTACGACCAAATGATTGCAACAAACCTTAAACTGAAAACCGAAGTATATTACCAGCACCTGTACAACATACCTGTTCATGCCAATTTAGGGTATTTTTCAATGGTCAATGCTGGAAACTCGTTTCATCAAGATAGGATTGACGATTTAATTAACGAAGGAACAGGTAGGAACGTTGGCTTTGAACTCACCCTTGAAAAGTACCTCAACAACAACTATTATTTTTTGATCACCACTTCGTTGTTCGATTCGAAATACCGGGGAAGCGACGGTATAGAACGCAACACCGAATTCAACATTAACCGTGTGGTAAATGCCCTTGGTGGTTACGAAATAATGTTAAACAATAACATGTCGGTCGATTTAAACATACGCACAGTTTGGGCCGGCGGTAAACGCAACCCATATATTGATCTGGAGCAATCAAAACTAAAAGGCGAAACTGTTTACGACCATTCAAAGGATTACTCTTTTCGTGAAAAAGATTATTTCAAGGTTGACCTAAGGGCTTCGTTAAAAATAAACGGAAAAAGAATTACACAGGAATGGGCACTCGACATTACCAATGCAAGCAACCACAAAAACATTTATTCGAGGGCTTACAATGCCAAAAAAGAAGCAATTGTATATGTGTATCAGCAAGGCTTTTACCCAATGTTTCTGTACAGGATTAATTTTTGAGATTTGTATGGCAGTTTAAATTTATTAAGCACCAACCTGTGACGGGTTTTCGCCAAATTCTTTTTTGAAACAGGTGGTAAAATAATTGGGGTCGCTGAACCCTGTTTGATAGGCTGCTTCGGAAACCCGGCAGCCTTCTTCTTTAATTAGCCTGTATGCTTTTTTTAAGCGGATTGACTTGATAAGATTATTGGGTGTTGTGCCTGCCAACGACTTCACTTTCCGGTGCAATTGAGCCAGGCTAACCGAAAAATGTACCGATAGGAATTCTACGTTCAACTCGTGGCTCATCATGTTTTCTTCTATCAATTGCTTTAACTCAATAATGAAGTCAACATCTTTCTGCGGCAAGGTTTTATGAAGGTTTTCGGATTTATCGAGCCCATTGAACTTTTTCCTGAGCAAGTCGCGCCTTTCCAATAATGAAACAATTTGAGCATCGAGCAAGCGTATGTCGAAAGGTTTTGTAAGATAAACATCGGCTCCGGTGCTTAAGCCTTCCAATTGCTGTTCAACAGTATTATTAGCAGTGAGCATCACAATGGGGATGTGCGAAGTATCAAAGTCGGTCCTTAATTCTTTACAAA
Organism: Prolixibacteraceae bacterium; assembly: GCA_035380005.1. GTDB lineage: Bacteria > Bacteroidota > Bacteroidia > Bacteroidales > Prolixibacteraceae > Roseimarinus. Next base: position 1,518 of record DAOSWJ010000300.1, read on the forward strand.
ACTCGTAACCATCTATTTTGGGCATTTGTACATCGGTTAGTATTAAATCGAAATTATTGCCCCTTGCCTTTTGCAAGCCTTCAAAGCCATTGGCAGCGGCCTCGACCTGAAAGTTTTTCTCGAAATGTGCAGCCAAGTATTCCCTAAGCTCATCATTATCTTCAACTACCAAAATCCTTTTGGTGTTGTATTTTACATGAACAGTTCCATTTACAGAGCACCCCTGAAGCATCTCAGTAGTTTCATCGTTCGATTCAATTTCGTTCGTTGAATAAGCTTCAATATCGATGGGGATTACAACGCTAAAAGTTGAGCCCACGTTAGGCGTTGAATCAACATATATTTGCCCACGGTGCATCGCAACAAGCTCTTTCACAATCGAAAGACCAATACCCGTTCCTTCTTTGTTAATGTTACCATCTTTTTCTGCTTTGTAAAAACGTTCGAATATTTTATCCTTATCTTGTTCAGAAATACCAGTACCATTATCGCTGATTACAAGTTTCATTCTACGTTCCTCATTTTCTGTCACTTCAATCAATCGAATGGCGATACTGCCTCCTTTGGGAGTAAATTTCAAGGCATTTGACAATAGGTTCCAAACTATTTTTTCGATCTTTTTGGCATCTACATATCCCATTAGGCTTTCATCGATGTCAAACACCAGTTCTACTGATTTATTCCTGCATTCTTCTGAAAAGGCTTCGTAATTGTCCTTTATTAATGCCGAAATATCTGTTTCTTTTACTTCAAGCTTAAATTGGTTCTGAGATATCTTCCTAAAATCAAGCAAATCGGAAATTAGTTTGTACAAGCGCTTTGCATTCCTATCAACTATCGACAACTTGTTCAACTGCTCGCTGCTAAGATTTTCGCTTTGCAACAAATCGTTAACCGGAGCGCTAATGAGTGTTAAAGGGGTTTTAAGGTCGTGCGAAATATTGGTATAGAATTCCAATTTCTTTTCGGTAAGCTCATGTTCGTTTTGCAACTTATTTTCCGAAATCTCTTTCTGCTTTAACAATTCAAACCTCTTCAAAAAAGCATAAATCGACAAATACAAAACAATAAAAAACAGCACAATATAAGCAACATAAGCATAAATACTCGAGTACCAGGGCGCCAATATTTTTATAAGCAAACCAGTTGTTTGAACTGGCTGGCTTTTATCGGCACTTTTTATTTCGAATGTATAGGTTCCGGGCGATAAATTGGTATAAGTTGCAAAATTAGTTTCGCCTTGGTAGTTCCAGTTTTCTTCCATTCCAACAAGCCGGAATTCATAACTGTTGTATTTCGAAAAGCTTTTGTTTTTAGTGAAGAAATGGATGGTAAATGAATTCATATTGTACGGTAAAACTATTTCTTCGGTTTCTTCGAGTGCTTTTGTTAAATATTGAGTGCCATGCGGGCTTCGAATGCTTTGGTTTTGAAAAGTAATATCCGAAATCACCACTTTGCTTGGTATGGTATCGGAATTTACTTTCGAAGGATCGACAATTGTAAAACCTGCCAGCGACCCAAAAACAATTCTGCCATCGGACAATTTTGCAGACACACGATCGTGAAATTCGTTTGCCGGCAAACCGTCCCTGTGGTTGAAGTTCAAAATTTCGTAGGTTTTAGTATCGAACCTGCAAATACCTGCAATAGAGCTAATCCATAAAAAACGGTCATCGCTTGACTCAATCCTTCCCAAAACATCTGAAGGTAAGCCCTCTTTTTGACTCCATTTTTTTATTAAAGCTCCATTAACAGGAATATATAAGAGCCCATGTGTAGTTGAAGTTATCCAGTAATTTCCTTCACTATCGTTATAAAAATCGCTTATCGTAATTCCTTGGAGTTGTGCATTCAATTCGGGCATTTTGTTTTCAATTACATTTTCTTGCCAGTTTACATGGTACAAACCCAAGTCCGAAATAACAGCAATCAACTCCCTTTTATTATTGCTACGCAACGAATTCAACAAAGAATAAGTAACATTACTTCCTTTAAAAAAGAATTCAAAAACGCTGCTTTCACCCGTATTTTTATCAAAATTCATAAGTATTTGCGAATGAAATTGTGTATGTACAACAAGATTATTGTTGCCTACTTCGTTGATGCCAACAATTTGCTGCATCTCGTTGTTGCTCATGCCACAAATCCGAAATCGTTTTTGAAGGTTCAAATTAGCATCGTATTTGCCTAAAAGTCCATCATAAGTACCTACCCATACCGAATTGTCGTTATCAACATAAAGTGCTGTAACCTTGGTTCCGTTAAGCGCATTTAGTAGCTCGTTGCTTTGTATGTTTTTGTATTGGTGGGTTTGAATATCCCATTCCGACAGTCCGTAATTGGTTCCAAAATATATTTTAGGCTCTTTAATAAATACCGAAACGCCCTCGTTGGCCACCAATGAATTGCTATTGCCTTTTTCAGGCAAAACATTCATAAAAAGCTGATTATCGGGCAACATACAAGCTAAGCCGGCACCAAACGTAGCTATCCAAACCTCATTATTCCTGCCCAATAGTATATCGTAAATACTATTGCTGTTTAATGAAATGGTATTGCTTTTTCGATCAATTTTTCTCAAAAAATTAAGCTCTTTATCCAATACAATTATTCCATTTCCATCGGTTGCCACCCATATTTCATTATCAATTATTTCAAAATCCTTATAGAAATAATGGTTATCTATATCAACCTTCGCAAGTTGGTTTTTGTCCGAAATGGAATAAAGTTCGCCGTTGTACATTGCCACAAGAAGCAAACTATCGACAAGTAC
>DAOSWJ010000301.1:0-4289 GCA_035380005.1 Prolixibacteraceae bacterium
TCCGAAAGGGTTTTTATTGACGATGCCACTTACGCAGCTGTTCAAAATACCGGTATTGAATATACACCAATCTTGACTTACTTTTCGAACTATTTCAGATTGAACGGGGAAGAAACGCCATATTCGTTTATTTCATCGTTACCCGAAAACCAGCTTGCCCCCGATGAAATAATAATAAACACTTGGCTGGCCGACGATTTGGAAGCAAAAGTGGGCGACACCCTTCGCTTAGGTTTTTTCGAAATTGGCCCTTTGCGCGAATTAAACGAACATGAGAAAATATTCACCATTAAGGAAATTGTTAACATTGACGGCTACTTTGCCGACCAAAGCTTAATGCCGCAAATTCCGGGGCTGAGCGATGCAGAAAATTGCCGCGACTGGAACACAGGTGTGCCTGTAAAGCTTTCGGCCATTCGCGATAAGGACGAAGACTACTGGTACCAATACCGCGGTTTGCCAAAAGCCTTTGTGTCGATTCAAACTGCACAAGAACTATGGGGCAACCGTTTCGGTAAGGCAACTGCATTCAGATTCGACCAGTTCAGCATTTCAGAAGAAGAATTAACCGAAAGCATATCCGAACAAATAAATCCCTTTGCACTCGATTTGCAATTGCGTGCAGTAAAAACCGAAAGCCTTATTGCTGCCGGCCAAGGAACCGATTTCAGTCAATTGTTTTTAGGGCTCAGTTTCTTTATTTTGGCTGCCGGCATAATGCTAACTGCTCTACTGTTTCGCTTCAACCTCGAAAATCGCAAATCGGAATTTGGCACTTTATCGTCGTTGGGTTTCAGCCAACAAAAAATACAGGGCATTTATCTTTCCGAAGGCTTAATCGTTTCGCTTGCAGGTGCCTCTTTAGGTTTGATTTTAGCCATTGCTTACAACAAAATTGTTTTCTGGGCGCTGAATCAGGTTTGGAACGACATTGTACGCACCGAAGTGCTTGTTGCCAAAATTGTTCCTTCAACATTAATTACAGGATTTTTGATAAGTGCTGCCGTTGCAATGATAACCATTCATTTTACACTTAGGCAAAAAATGAAACAACAAACTGCAACTTTGCAACGCAGGGCTTATGCCAATATATCTGTTAAAAAGAAAAGAATTATTAACACAGTGGCATTGCTTTCATTAATTATTGCTATTGTATTGGTGCTTTTACAGCTTTTAGGAAATAGGCAAAACTTAAATGCCACATCGTTTTTTGTGGCAGGCGGATTGTTACTGATGGCTTTTATCCTGTTCATATTTAATTATTTAGCTAAAAGGGAAATTGCCAACAACAAAAGGGTCAGCATCCAAAGCATGGTTTTACAAAACATCAGGCTGAACAGAACACGTTCGATAACCATTGCGGTTTTACTGGCTATTGGAGCATTTTTAGTAGTAAGCACCGGTCTAAACCGAAAGGATATTTTCTCGAAAGCAAACGAACTCACTGGCGGAACAGGCGGTTTTATGTACTGGATGGAAACCACTGTGCCGGTTTTGCACAACCTGAACAACCCCGATTACCGCAACGAACAAGGCTTTTCAGTTCCGTTTAATGTTGTGCAAATGCAAGTGGCCGATGGCGACGATGCAAGCTGCCTTAACCTTAACCGAATATCGAACCCGCGCATATTAGGCCTCGATGCAGCTCAGCTCGAAGGCCGTTTCGCGTTACAAACCAAAATCGAAGGGGTTGATGGCCAGAACTTTTGGCAAGCCTTGACCCGCGAACACGAAAACTGCATTCCAGCCATTGCCGACCAAACAGTTATACAGTGGGGCTTGGGCAAAAAAGTGGGCGATACTTTATTTTATCAGAATGCATTGGGCGACGAAGTAAAACTTTTGTTGGTTGCTGGTTTGGCGGGTTCTGTTTTCCAAGGTAACGTACTGATCGACAATAGCTATTTTAAAGCAAATTTCCCTACCAATAGTGGTTCGAACGTTTTTCTCATTGATGGTAATAATGAAGACAAAATAACCATTGCTGATGAGTTAAAACTCCTCTACCGCGATTTTGGCATTGAACTTACTTGGGCACCACAACGCCTGGCCGAATTCATGAGCGTAACCAATACCTATTTAAGTATTTTTTTAATATTAGGGGCTTTGGGCTTGTTAATTGGAACTGTTGGTTTGGCAATCATCCTTCAACGTTCGTTAATTGAGCGAAAAGCCGAATTTGCATTGTTAAAATCGGTAGGGTTCACTAACTTTTCTGTTTTCAAATTGGTTACCATCGAATATACATTGCTTATGCTTATCGGCTTATTGGTAGGTTTTGTAACAGCAGTTGTTTCGGTATATCCGGTTATTGGATCCGAAACCAACAATGTATCGCTTAGCTTTGTAGCTTTACTTATGGCCACTATTTTTGTAAACGGCCTGCTATGGATTGCCCTTTTGGCCGCTTTTCAGCTTCGTAAACTAAAAATTATCGAAGCGCTTAGGAACGAATAATTTGTCCAGTTCATTGGCATTTACCCCGTATTTGTTACAAAAAATGGCTTATTTTACACTGTATTTGATACATGAAAACAGTAAATAACCCTGTATTTATTACAATAGCATGAAGAAAATAATCATTATTATTCTCTTATTTAGCACATTAACATCAGGCGCACAAACCCATCGCGAACTGTTTCGTGGTGGTATGTTTTTACATACCGGTTATGTTAAAAACCATCTCGATTATCCAAACATCAATGGAATGGTCAGTGGCATTGGTGGAAAAATCACCTTCAGATTGGGCAACCATTTCAGGGCCGGAACCGAAGGATATGTTTCGAACTACGGATATGGCCAAAACGAAGGCCAATACAAATTGGGCTGGGGCGGTTTATTAGCCGAATACCAGTTCAGCAACAAACGTTTTACACCTGTTGCCGGAGTAACATTTGGAGGTGGCAAGGTTCACGATTTATACATGCTTGGCGGCAATTTTACCGATAACGAACCCGACGAGGCCATTTATAAAACATATTCATCGGCAATTGTTAACCCACATTTAAGTGTTGAATACAGCATTTCCGATCATATTAACCTAGTTGGTAAAATCGACAATATTTTTTATCTTAGCAGTCGGGCAAACAACAACTTAGCAAAAGGAACAAGAATATATTTTGGAATATTATTCATGCGTTAAACTAAAAAACAGGGTATTATGAAAAAAACAACTATCATTAAAACATTTATTGTGCTTGTGGCCATTTTTGGTCTGGCATCGTGCTTCTCGTTCGATGGACCTGGTGGAAGCAGCAATGGAAGCAATGACCAATTTTTGCTTTTACAAACCAATATCGATAAAAAGCTGGCCGATGGGGCACAGCTATCATTGTTGGAGGTAAACAAAAAAGGGGAAGCCGAAATTACCAGCGTTGCCAACATTTATCCCCCAAGATCGTTACGCGAAAATGTCGATATTTTTGGCGAACGCATTGCTTTGGGCTTACATAGCGATTTCAACACCGATGGCTCAAGAAGCTTAACCAACGGTGCCTGGTTCGATATGACCGGTGATTATTGGTACGAGCTTCCGCTATTGCCATCAAACAGAGAAAGCTTGTATTCATACTACGATGTCAGTACTTCGAAAGTGAGCCAAAGCGGGCACATTTTTTATCACTCATCATCGAACAACAAATGGTATGGCGATGAATACCGCCCGGTATTGGTGCGCTACAACCCCGAAACTGAACAACTTGACGCAATTTATCGCGATGCTGTTGAAAATTTTGTACTGAGCCAACCCGAAAAGGGATGGGATACCGAAACCGGTCAAATTACCAGGCAGTTTTATCCATCGCTCGACGGGCGCTATGTTTACGGTCAGGTTGATGCATTCGGAGTTGATTTTGGCAGCCTTCACTGGGACTATAAGCTTTTGTTCAAATACGATTTCGAAACTGAAACCTTTACACGCTTAGGCGATGCCGAAGACCGCAACATTGGCATTTTAGGCATTACTGCCGACAAAGAATATGTTGCCTATTCAAACTATGCATCGGGAACTTACACCCGCAAAATAGTAAACACTTCATCAAATGTAACACAAGAGTTTACCCTTTCGGGCGGACAAGGCTATGCGCACCCATCGCGTTGGAACAATAACGGTTATTGCTCGGGCGAAACTAACAACACTATTGGTGTTTACGATCTCATCAGCGATAAGGTAACAACAATCAGAACCCCATCGAGGCCTTACTTTGCTCAATTTAGCAAAACCGACGATGTTATTTATTTCATGCTCGAAGATTACGAAAGCTATTACCTTTGTAAAACAAGCGATTTAA
>DAOSWJ010000302.1:0-4286 GCA_035380005.1 Prolixibacteraceae bacterium
ATTTAAAAACAGTATTGTATTTGCCATTGGCGTATTTTGGACAACTAATATCTTTCTGATAATTATTAATACCAAAATTGCTGAACGTTATAAAGAGTTATATCCACAAAAAATTGCGCTCCCCGGTGGAATACTGATTACGGCCTTCTTTGTTTTTTTATTGTGTCTCACTGTACAGCGCCGAATAAAAAAGCCTATGGCCGAAATACTTGAGAGTACAAACGAGCTGTCGGCCGGAAACCTGGAACATTGCAGTAAGCTTATTGAACAGAAAAAAACCGATGAGTTTGTAATATTGAACAAATCTATCGAAGCACTTAGAAATAAGCTTAAAAGCATTGTTGCGGAGATTCATATCAGTGCTGAAAATCTAGCACTAAACAGTCAGCATATTAGTTGTACTTCCGACGATTTGGCCAAAAGTGCTTCAAGTCAGGCTTCATCAATTCAAGAATTATCGGCTACAACTGAAGAGATTGAGGCTATGTTGAACCTAAATAGGGAAAATGCCGACAACTCAGGGGTTATAATGGATAAAACCAGCGAAACCGTTTCGAGTGTTGCATCAAGCGTAAGGGAAATTATTAATGTACACAACCAAGTGCTCGAGAAAATTACAATAGTTAACGATTTGGCATATCAAACTAATATTTTAGCGCTTAATGCCGGAGTTGAGGCTGCTCGGGCCGGAGAACAAGGACGTGGTTTTGCAGTTGTTGCAAAAGAAGTTAAAAAGTTGGCAGATCAAACCAAAGGTTTGGCCGACGAGGTGATTGTTATTTCATCGCAAAGCGTTGAACTCAACCATAAGGTTCAAAATCAATTGAACGAATTGTTGCCCCAAATAGCTTCATCGGCCGATATGGTAAGCGAAATTTTGTCGTCGAGCCACGAACAAGCTACAGGTATTTCGCAGGTAAACATTACCATACAAAGTTTTAATCAGGTAACTCAGCAAAGTGCTGCAGCATCGGAAGAGATGGCCGCTAGTGCTGAGGAACTTGCAGGGCAAGCCAAACTGCTTCGCGATACCATTTCATATTTTCGGGTAAATGAGAATTAGAACCGAAGAATTGATTTGTCGGAAAAAAACCCTATACTTGCTACAATTTAGAATCAAACAAATTTTTTCTTCATGAATAGGTTATTTTTTCTTGTGGCAATAATGCTTGCTGCTAATTGCTTGTATTCAGCAACATATTTTGTTTCGACCAATGGTGACGATAGTAACAACGGTACTTCAATCGATAGTCCCTTAAGTTCAATTGTTGCAGCTGTTTCGAAAGTTTCGGCAGGTGATAGCATTTTGGTAATGGATGGTATTTACCATCATGCTGTTACTGTCAATCTTTCTAAAAACGGTACTCAAACCGACTCGATTTTTATGCTTGCTTTCAATGATGAGCACCCAATTCTCGATTTTTCGGGTACAGCTTTTGGCAAAAGGGGAATTTCATTATCGGGTAGTTACTGGAAGATAAAAGGCTTCGAAATGATGAATGCCGGCGACAATGCCATGTTTGTTTCTGGTGCCAATAATACTATAGAGTTTTGCAGTTTTCACGATAATAAAGATACCGGATTGCAACTGGGTAAAGGAGCACACGATAACAAAATAATCAATTGCGACTCGTATTTTAATGCCGATCCTACCGACTTTGGCGATGCCGATGGATTTGCCGCTAAACTTGATGTTGGCAGCAATAATTACTTTTATGGCTGCCGTGCATGGAATAATGTTGATGATGGTTGGGACGGTTACATGAGAGGTAACGACGATGTAAACACCATTTTAGAGAATTGTTGGACATGGAGCAATGGTTATTTCAAAGATGGAACCGACGGAGGAGCAAAAGCCAATGGCAACGGATTTAAAGTGGGTGGAAGCGACGATAAAAACCTGAAGCATAACTTCACCTTAATTAATTGCCTTGCCTTTTTTAACAAATCAAAAGGCTTCGATCAGAACAACAACATGGGCGATATGTTTTTTTACAACTGTACCGGTTTTGGTAACGAAGGTTACGATTTTAGCATTCCGAAAGCAATTGCTGCCGGAAAAAAGGCCGAAGTTAAAAATTGTGTGTTGTTCAACGGAAATAAAAACCTGGCAAGCTTTGTCGTTCAGGAAAATAATAGCTGGGACTCTAATTTCGAAGTAGATGAGAGCGATTTCGTCAGCATTGATACAACTGGTGTTTCTGGCGCTCGTAAACCCGACGGCTCGCTTCCCGATATTGCTTTTATGCATCTTGCCGAAGGTAGCGACCTTGTCGATGCCGGTATCGATTTGCAATTTGAATACATCGGTAAAGCACCCGACCTAGGCGCTTTTGAAAGCAATTTTGTCAGCGTGGGTTTTAATAATTTAATAAATGAACATTTTTTTGTAGCATACCAAACATTTGATAAGCGTATTGCTATTGGATATAAAAACTTAAATAAGCAAAAGGCAAAAGTGAATATCTACAATTCGATAGGACAATTGGTTGCTAATAATAGTATTGATATTTTCAACGACAGTAAGAATGTATATGTATTTGAGCAAAATCTGCAATCGGGTGTTTATGTGGTTGTGCTTTTGCAAGGTACTCATCATCATGTGGCTAAGCTGATTGTTGAATAAACTTATTGTGAGTTAGTTTTAAATTATTTGCTACTTTTGCACCGAATTTAAGTGTCGACAGTTCGTAAACCTCCTGTCGTTAAATAAAACTAGGCAAAATGACAATAAAGAAAAAAGCGGTAGTACTGCTATCGGGCGGATTAGATTCGTCGGTAGCTATTCACTTAGCGAAAAGCGAAGGATTTGAAGTATATGCCCTGTCGTTCGACTATGGGCAAAAACACAACAAAGAACTGGAATGCGCCCAAGCAACAGCCAAAAAAGTTGGCGTCAAAGCACATAATGTGGTAACATTACAACTTAACCTTTGGGGAGGTAGCTCACTAACCGATGCCAAAATTGATGTTGAAGATGGAGATGTTGCCCGAACCGATATTCCACAAACCTATGTGCCAGCACGCAACATGGTTTTTCTTTCGGTAGCCGCATCGTTTGCCGAAGCTATTGGTGCACAGGATATTTTCATTGGTGTAAGCGAAGTCGATTACTCGGGTTATGTCGATTGTCGCGAGGAATTTATTCGCTCTATGGAAGAAACCATTAACAAAGGAACCGTAATGGGTGCCGAGCTTGGAAAGAAAATCAAGATACATACCCCGTTCATCAACAAAACAAAGGCCGAAGAAATTCTGCTGGGCGAACAACTGGGCGTTGACTGGAGCCTTACCTGGAGCTGTTACCGTGGAACGCAAAAACCATGCGGAACATGCGATAGCTGCCTCTTACGTGCCAAAGCCTTTGCCGAAGCCGGGGTTGTTGATACATCATTATAACGTTTATATTAGAGACGCGATTAATCGTAGAGACGCGATTAATCGCGTCTCTATCATCATCAAATCAGATATTAAAACATTCAATGAACAATTATATATTTCTTGCACCCGAAGCTATTTTCCCCATCACAAAAGATGAAAATGGTATACTGTTAGATAATAAGCCGGCTACGGGATTCTCGTTTGCAGGCACCATACAAGGCGAGGGCAAAATGGCCGGCGTACCCGTGCTTTTTGTGCGCACAGCAGGCTGCAACCTGCGCTGCATGTGGCTTTTGCCCGATGGTGAAGTGAGCCTTTGCGATACACCCTTTGCTTCGTTCGACACTCGTGGCGAAAAACGTGTGGAAGTTGAAGCGGTAAAAAACCTTGTGTTAAACAACCTGGGCAACATGAACCACCTGGTTGTTTCGGGGGGCGAACCTTTTATTCAACCCGATGGACTTGCAAATCTTATTTCGGAATTAAAAAAAGAGCGCCAATTGCACGTTTCGGTCGAAACCAATGCCACGATTTTTAACGAAGAATTGGTGCAGCAAATCGATTTTTTCAGTCTTTCGCCCAAGTTGCGCAATTCGGTCCCTACCAACGAAAAGCTTGACAAAACAAAGGCTGTTATCCCGTTTGAGCCCGGGCAGGCTGAAAAAACAAGGCGAAACATCAGCGTTATTCAACAGTTTATCGACCATTGCAGGCAAAACCAAGGAAAAGATTTTCAACTGAAGTTTGTGGTACAAAACCACGACGAACTGACCGAAATTGAAGAATCATTTCTCAACCACCTAACCAGATGGAAACCCGACGATATTGTACTGATGCCACTGGGGAGCACACCCGAAGAATTACGGCAAACCAGGCTGGTAACCATCGAAGCCGCCATTGAACGA
>DAOSWJ010000303.1:0-4280 GCA_035380005.1 Prolixibacteraceae bacterium
AGGAATGGATAAAAGTTGAGTTTTCAATTGAAAATGCGTTTGCCAACTATTGAGCAACGTAGACAATTTTTAAATGCTGGCGCATTTATTCTACCCCGGGTTAAAACGCCGGGGCTATTCATAATACTACCATCGACCAAAATTCACACAAAAGCGGCTTTTGGTTTGAGCAAATCAAAAATACACGAAGGTGGGTATCAGACACGTGTTACAAACCTCGCGCCATGAGGGGGTCACAAAAGGTCCCACTTTAGGGGGCAGGGGGTGATTACAGTTCCGTAGGAACGACAAATTTTATAACGCCGGATTTCAATCCGGGGCAAAGCTGCCTAATTAACCCTTTGAGTTCCGTAGGAACGGAGCATTTATATATTTTCCGCACTTCAAAAACCTAAAACCTACAACAAAACCCACCCGTAACAACAAGCACGCCCCCAGCCTCCCCCTCTTAAGGGGGGATTGAGGGGGGTAAAAAAATTTACAATACATATCCAACCTCAGCGAGGTAGCAGGTTTATAGAACCCCTTATGCCAAAACCATCAAACGGGTTGCGCTACGTAACATCATGGGATCGCCACGTCGCCTTCCTTCGGTCGGCTCCTCGCGATGACGAGCCTTGTTCGGCGGGGTGAGAAAAAGGATTGGCCGCTATCGGGATTGGTTATTGGTCCCGATTGCTATCGGGATTGGATATTGATTATTGGTCCCGATTGCTATCGGGATTGGTCATTAACCAACTATTGGGGGGGGGATTATTTCATTTAAATGCTACGCTGCTCGAAATCTTCGCTTTTGATTACTTTCCGTCGGCTCCGCTTTTGTTCTTTACGACCTTTGCGCGTTGTGTTATGACCATAACCGTAACCATAGCCATATCCGTAGCCATATCCATAACCGTAGCCATAACCGTAGCCATAGCGTCCGTTTGAGGGTTTCAAGCCGTTAATAATAATGCCCAGCCCTTTCAGTTGATGTTGCTCGATTTGATCAAGAGCATCTTTAAACGGTTTCTTTTGGGTGTACTTATGGCGCACCACAATTATATTGGCATCTATTAGCTCGTGCAATTGATAAATATCGGCCACAAAGCCAACCGGTGGCGTATCGATTACCACAACATCGTAATTGTTTTTAAGGATATTGAGCAAGTCAAGCATTCTTGAGTCGATCATCATCTCGGCCGGATTGGGAGGAATTGATCCGGCAGGAATAAGTTTTAACGAAGGGTTTTTGGTATCAAAGGTAATATCGTCGAGTGTTGCAGCACCAATAATATAGTCAACTACCCCCAAGCCCGAATCGAGATTGAACTCATCAACCATTTTTGAATTGCGTAAGTCGAGATCGAGAATCACCACTTTTTTGTTCAACAATGCAATACTCGATGCCACATTAATGGCATTGTACGATTTTCCTTCGCCTGCGTATGCCGATGTTACAGCAATTACCGGTTTTTCTTTTCCCTTGGTTATAAGTTTAATTTTGGTCCGTATGGCCCTGAAAGGCTCCGAAACGGGCGACTGTGGGCGCTCAAGCACCAAGCGGCGGCTAATATCCTTATCTTTATTGGCCAGCACATGTCCAATGATTGGTATTTGCGTAATGGCTTCGATATCGTCTTGCGAAGTAATGGTATTGTTCAACAAATCGAGCAAAAAGATAAAGCCTGCGGGCAAGCCCAAGCCCAAAACAAAGGCAATCATGTATATCTGCATCTTTTTGGGCGATATGGGATTGGGGCCGCTCATGCGTGCTTCTTCAATCACCTGTCCATCGGATGTATTCGATGCTTTGGCTATTTGCGCTTCAGAGAGTTTTTGCAGCAAAAAAGTATAGGTTTCGTTGTTGAGCTTGTATTTTCGTTCAATATTCACATAGCTGCGCTCGGTGGCGGGCAAGCGGCGTACCTGAGCTTCAAGCTGCCTTATTCGTTGATTGAGGTTTGCTAAAGCAATATCCGATTGTGAAATAATGTTGTTCACATTTTCGCGTAGCGAGCTTTTTACACTCTCAATTTGCGAATTCAACCTTACAATTGTTGGGTGTTGCGAATTTTGCCGTATGGATGTTTGGCTGGCCTTATCAGTAACCAATTCGTTGAGCGTAATAATAAGGCTGTTGAGCAAGGGGTCGGAAATACCCATGGCCGACGGGGCGATAATGGTTTCTTCGTCCGACTTGTCTTTAGCAATGTATTCGCTTAAATAATGGTAATAGCGGTTTTGCGTTTCGAGTGTTACCCGCTCTTTATCGAGGTCGCGCATTTGGTCGAGCAACTGTTGCGATTGCAGCGAAATATCAAGCAACTGATGTTCGCTTTGGAAATCTTCCATTTGTGACTCGGAAAACAACAACGAATCAGAGATATTTTGTAATTGCGAATTGATAAACTGAATGGTACGGTTGGCATTTTCGTTTTTCTTGCCAAGATTATCAATTTGGTAAACCTCGGTAAGCTTGTTCAAAAATTCAATTCCTTTTTGAACATTGAAATCGCGCACCGATATGTTCATTATCGATGTTTCTTTACTGGCCAAAGCAATATCTAAATTGCTCTGGTAGCGTTTGATCAATGCATTTCGGGTATTGAACCTGAATTTGTAATTATTCGGATCAAGTGGGTTAAAATTTTCGTTCAGATGAATGGTAAACGACATAACACTCGACTCAATAGGCAATCCGGGCTCAAACTCCTGCGAGAAGCTAAAATCGCTGAGCCAGTTTACACTGCGTTCGAGCTGATAATTGTAAACGTTTGCCGACTCTGCATCGAGCGAGAGCATCATTTTGCCGTTTGGTTGTATCGAAAGCACAAAATCGTTGTCGATTATTTGCGGATGGTCCTGGTCCCAAGTTATTGTAAAAGGCACTTCGTTATAAATTTCACTAACCGAAATACGCCCTATGCGGTAATAACTAATTTCGAAATCGAGTTCGTTGATGGTGCGTGTGATCAGTGGTGTCGATTTCAATATGATCATCTGGTTATAAATATTGCGCATACTGCTTAACACCCCCATACCCTGAAACACGTTGGCCGAAAGCCCTTCGCCCGACGACTGTAAAGGCGAACCTCCTTTTTCGTTTTCCATAAGCAAGGTGGTGCACATATTATAAACAGGCGTAGTGTAACGATTGTATAAAAAAGCACCTGCAACAGTTAACATTACACACAGCACAAACCAATACCAATTACGTAAAAAACGGTACAACAGTTTAGTAATATCCGTACCACTGTTAGCGGCCTGTGCCTGCATCATCAGTTCAAATTGCTTATCGTCCATCTGAAACTATTTAAAAAAGGTTTGCAATTAAAAGGGCAATCGATACTATCGATGCAGTAATCGATAAAGGAGCAGCGTAAGGCATGTTTTTCGCCCCGTACACCCTGGTACTGTGCTCAACATAAATTATATCGTGCGGCAACACATAATAATAAGGCGAAGCGATAATGTTAGGATCGGTAAGGTCGAGTTCAACCACAAGTCTTCCTTCGGGCAAATCGCGCAATAATTTCACATTCTTACGGTTACCGTAATCGGTAATATCGCCTGCTGCCCCCAGGGCTTCAAAAATCGATAGTTGGTTTTTGGCCATTGGCAACTGGCCGGGGGCATATACCTCACCCAAAACTGTAACATTGCGGTTTACAAGGCGTACAAAAACCGATGCACTCTCGAGGTACGAATCAACCTTGCCCTGAATAATGTTCCTCACCTCGTCGGCAGTTAAATCAACCACCTTAATATGCCCCAATTTAGGATACACAATAAATCCTTCGTTATCAACAAGATAAGTAACCAGCTCGAGCGCACTTCCCAACGCGTTGGTACCCGATTGTGTATTTGTGAGGTTCAAAAAAGCAGCGTTTAGCGGGTCGTCGCTAATTACTTGTATAAACAATTGGTCGTTTGTTTTTATTTTATATTCGCTCGGAATTGGATTGTTCTCGTAAACAGTACCAGTTTGAATGCCATACATGTAAGTTACATCCTTAATGGGCGTACTGCACGATGTCAAATAAAGCGCTATGAGTAAGAGCAATATATGAGAACTTTTATTTCTTTTTATGTTACAGATCATATTTTTTTTCTGCAAAAATATAAATTTAACAGTTTAAAATCACTATTCATTACAATAAAAGCCAAATAAGTGTTGACAAAAACCAAATAACAAAAACCAAATAACAGTAGCCTAATGAGTATTGACTTTTGACCAATGACTCCTACTGATGCGGATATGCTATCCGCGCCTTTCAAACAATGGATTTTCAATCCAT
>DAOSWJ010000304.1:0-4258 GCA_035380005.1 Prolixibacteraceae bacterium
TTCAATATCAATGTTTTTCATGCTATCGACGATTCATCGTCGGTTAAAACCGATACCATAATGGTTTTGCCCAACGAAAACCTGGTAACA
Source organism: Prolixibacteraceae bacterium (assembly GCA_035380005.1). Lineage (GTDB taxonomy): Bacteria > Bacteroidota > Bacteroidia > Bacteroidales > Prolixibacteraceae > Roseimarinus. The sequence continues at coordinate 91 of DAOSWJ010000304.1, forward strand.
TCGGTCGATTTGGGCATTCGTTTTGGCAGGTTTGTAACTTTCAGGGGCGAAGCGGCTTTGTCGGCTTTCTCGTCGAATACAATGGCAACGCCTATCGATGCTATTGCATTGCCAGAGCTCATTTTTACGCCCAACAATTCAACACGCATCGATGGTGCTGCACGTGCCGATATCAACATTACACCTTCGAAATATTGGTCGGTATTATTGTCTTCGAAATACGTTGGGCCGGGTTTTACTACTTTGGGATATGCTTTAATGCCCAACGATTTAATGGAGTTTACAGTATCGCCACGTTTGCGCTTGCTCAAAAATAAGCTGAACATCCGATCGAGGGTGGGGGTAAGGTACAATAACCTGCGCCAAAGCAAAATGTCGAACACCAACAGGTTTACCGGAATGTTAAATGCCAATTGGCAAATAAACAAGCATGTGGGTTTGGATGTAAATTACAACAAAAACCAAATTGAATCGCTTCATAAAAACGATACGCTTAGACTATCGAATGTCTTTAGCTCGTATTCGGTAACGCCAAGGTTTAATTTTAATGCGCTGGGAGGCACCAATAATTTAATTTTTACTTATAGTTTTCAGGATGTTTCAGACCAAAATGTATTTACATCGCTGGTTACCGATAACAATACACATACGGCAACGTTGGTTCATGCCCTTTCGCATGCCAATTCGCTTAGTTTAACAACTACGGCGTTGTTTAACCGTACGTTAATGAATGCCCTCGATTCGCGTATTTTTCATTTTAACGAAACGGTTGGGTATCGGTTCTTCAAAAATAAGTTGAACACATCGTTAAGCTTGGGGGCAAATTTTGTAAATACTACAGCACAAAACAGTCAGTTGGTTTTTAGGGTAAATGCATCGTATAGCTTGGGTAAGTTTGGCAACTTTGGGTTTTTTGTTACCAATAACAGTTTCAGGGAAACAGCAACCATTGCACGTAATTACAACGAGTTATATGGAAGCATACAGTATAATATTAGTTTTTAGAAAATCGAAAAAAAAAACATAAAATGAATTGTAAATACCACATATTCAAACAAAACATAAACTCGGTGAGTGCAAAGTTATCAATGCTTATCATTGCATTATTTTGTTTTGTTCTTCAACTTAATGCCCAGCAAGTTGCTAATTCGGATGCAAACGTGCGGATGGCAAATATCCATTTAATTGCGCAAAGTAGTGCCGACTCGGTGGTGTTGCGTTGGGCACCCTCAACTGCCGGTGGTTGGAGCATAGCCAATAGCCTGGGATACGCTATTGAACGAGTTGCAATAGACGAAGCCGATGAGTTAGCTGATCCTGTTTTTGAACGGCTGAACGACACTCCTTTGAAGCCCTTCACGCTCGACGAATGGAAAGCCTATGCAGGCCCCGACAATAATTTATCGGCCATTGCAGCTCAGGCTGTTTATGGCAAGGCTTTTATCCCCGAGCCACTAAAATCGGGCGAATTGTCGGCCCTGAAGAATGCTGCCGATGAATTGCTTAACCGGTATTCATTTGCCCTTTTTACTGCCGACAACGATGCTGTTACGGCCAATGCCCTGGGTTTACGTTATGTCGATAGAGATGTGCAAAAAGGTAAAAAGTATGCCTACCGGGTTTTTGTTGCTTTGCCAACTACCGAATATGCATACGATACGGCTTATGTTTTGGTTGATGTTGCCGAAAGTTTGCAGTGGCCTGAACCTATTAACCTCAGTTTCGAAAGCGGGGAAAACAATATTCGGCTTACATGGGACGAAAGTGCATTGCATTCATTTTCGGGGTATTACATTTATCGTTCCGACGATGACGGGAAAAATTATCGCCAATTAAACGACATTCCTCTGGTAATTGCAACGCACGACAAAACTACCGATCAAAAACCCTATTTTGTTGATACCACAACGGTGAATTACAAACCTTACCGATACCGCGTATATGGGGTTACGCCTTTTGCTGAATTAAGCAAACCAGCCGAAATTGTGGCAATGTCGAAGGATAAAACCCCGCCACCGGTACCTTACATAAATAAGCCACAGCAAATTTCATCGTCGCAAGTGAAAATAAGCTGGGAAATGAAAGAGCGTGTTGCCGATTTGCAAGGCTTTTACATTTCGCGCAGCTCGAAAGCAACCGAAGGGTTCAAAATATTGAATCAAAATGTGCTTCAAAAGAATACAAATGAATATGTTGACGATATTTTGGGCGAAACAGAAAGCTACTACTCTGTTGCAGCTGTCGATACCGCCGGAAACTTAAGTTTTTCGCCTGTGGTTATGGCTGTGTTGATCGATACAATTCCGCCTTCGGTTCCCAAAAATTTAACAGGAAGTATCGATACTGCCGGAGTGGTAACCCTACGTTGGGATTTGGGAGCCGAGAAAAATATTGTAGGTTACCGTGTTTTGAGGGCCAACGACCCAACTCACGAATTTGTTCAACTTACCGGAAAAATATATGCCGATACAGTTTTTACCGATACCATTAATATTAAAACACTTACCAGGCATGTGTATTACAAAATTGCAGCAGTAAATAACCGCTTTCAACATTCGGCTCTAACGCCATTCCTTGAATTGGAGCGGCCCGATAAGATTCCTCCGGTTGAAGCTGTTTTTTACGATGTATTTGTTAGCGATAGTTGTGTGAACCTAAAATGGCACAACAGTACCAGCGACGATGTTGCCCAACAATTGCTTTATCGGCAACGCGACGACGAAAATGAGTGGGTGCTGTTAAAAGCATTGGCACCAAGCGTTTCGTTTTATTCCGACAACGATGTTGAAACCGCTGTAAAATATCACTATACAATTGTGACGGTTGATAGCTCGGGGCTCAAATCGCAAGGTGCCAGCCCTGTTTCGGGCAGGCCTTATGATACCGGAATTCGCAAAGGGGTTGAAAACCTAAACGCAGCATACAATCCCGAAAACAAAATGCTTACGCTCAATTGGGATTACGAGCCCGAAATGAAAGAAAAGTATTGGTTTGTGGTGTATAAGTCGATAGGCGGAAGCCCGTACCGCGAGTATAAAGCTGTAAGCGAGACAGAGCGAAGCTACATCGATCGCTTTCCGTCGAAGGGTTTGTCGGGTTATGGTATTGTTCTAAAAACAAAACGAGGCGGCGAATCGGAAATGATTACAGTTGAAGTTGAAATTTTGAACGAATAAAATTTTAAAAAAAAATCCCCGGAGATAAGCTCCAGGGAAGTTGAATAATGAATGAATTATCGGATTAATATTTTCTGTGTTAAAACTTTGTTGTTACTGATTGTTTTTATAAAATATAAACCCTTATTATAAGATGAAAGATCTAAGGCATTTTCTTTTCTAAGAATGTCTTTCAATATTGTTTTCCCCATAGGGTTATAAATAATAAACAATGCATTGTCGTCAAAGCCATTGGCAACAATGGTGAATTGACCGTTGTTCGGGTTGGGGAAAACTTTAATGCTAGCCTGTTGAGGTCTAATATCGGAAACTAAATTATCATCTTCGATACTTTTTCCTGCAACTTTCGGAGCGGCAACTATTGCTTCAGGCAGGGCATCGCAAAAGGAATTGTTGATAGTGATCCATGCGTGCATATAAGCCCCCGGTTGAATATTTGTTCCGGGTAAAAAGCGAATTGACTGCCCTGCTATAAGGTTGGTAATCGAACCGTTTTCGAATAATACTTCGTTACCGTTTTCGGCTATGGTAATGGTTTGTGTAGCTCCAAAACACTCGTTCAATTGGTTGGGGAATATAGTATTGTTAATAACAACGTTTTCTTCAATTAAATTATATTGAATGGTTTCAGTGTATGCACTTGAAATAATACCAGCTTCTTCAGTACTGCTAATATCTACTTTTAACTTTGACTGATTATCATTAATTCCTAATTTGTAGGTCGATAATGTAGCACCTGAAATAGGAGTTTCATCTCTATACCATTGGTATTGTAATTCGCCGGTATTATTGGTATTATTAACAACTGCTGTTAAAACCTGAGAATATTCTAAAGTTCCTTCAATAGTAACTTCTCCACTTAGTTCGCGAACAACTTTGCTGATTAAAATTGAACTTTGTGCTATACCAATTCCGTCGGACGCAGTTAATATTACTTCTTGTAAAGTATTGTTAACAGATGTAGGAGTATACTCCCAAAAATACTTTATCCC
>DAOSWJ010000305.1:0-4234 GCA_035380005.1 Prolixibacteraceae bacterium
TAAAATTACATCAACATATTCAACCTGATTATCAGGAACAAAAAAGGCGCTGTAATTTTAGTCAATAAATGGGACCTGGTTGAAAAAGACCACAAAACAACCAATGAATTCACCGAGGCAATCAAAGATCGAATTGCGCCATTCAACGATATACCAATCATATTCACCTCTGCATTAACCAAGCAACGCATCTTAAAAGCTTTCGAAACGGCCATGGAAGTTTACGAAAACCGCAAGAAAAAGGTGAAAACATCGAAACTAAACGAGTTACTGCTCGAAGCCATCGAAAATTTCCCGCCACCATCGAACAAAGGCAAATTCATAAAAATAAAATACATTACCCAATTACCCACACCCACCCCTACTTTTGCATTTTATGCCAATTTGCCTCAATATGTAAAAGATCCGTACAAACGTTTTCTCGAAAATAAAATTCGCGAATACTTTAACTTTACCGGTGTACCCATTTCAATAGTAGTGAAGAGCAAATAAAAAAACGTTGCTTATGCCCAACCGTATCCGAAACCGACGAATATCGATGTTACCACCCATGGAGGGCTTCAAGCCTTTCGGGGTTCCCATGCGGCAACTCGAATCGGTTACCATGCTGTACGAGGAGTTTGAAGCAATTAGACTGGCCGATTACGAAGACCTGAACCAGGTTGATGCAGCCAAAAAAATGAATATTTCGAGACCTACCTTTACCCGTTTGTACGATAAAGCCCGCAAAAAAATATCCAAAGCATTTGTCGAAGGGAAAGCAATTATTATTAAAGGTGGCACCTACGAAACCGAAGATTATTGGTACAAATGCGACGACTGCAAAGAAACCATTTCGGCATTGAAACCCATATCGCACTGCCGAAAATGCGACTCCGACAACATTACCCCAATCGACAATAAGCACCCTGATGAATAGCTGTTTTCAAATTTATACCGGCAACGGTAAAGGAAAAACCACCGCAGCATTTGGTCTTGCCTTGCGAGCAGCTGGTGCAGGTAAAAAAGTTTTCTTTGCCCAGTTTGTTAAAGGGAAAATTTATTCTGAAATAAAAGCAGTTGAACAGTGGTTACCTTCAATTACCGTTAAACAATTTGGCCGCGGTTGTTTCATTGTGAAGCAACCCCAACAAGCCGACATTGATGCCGCCCGTAATGGACTGAACGAAATAAAAAACATTTTGAAATCGGGCGAATACCATTTGGTAGTACTCGACGAAGCCAATATTGCCATATTCTACAAACTATTCACAACCAGCGAGTTGATCAAAGCCATCGAAATGCGGCACACCGATACCGAAGTGGTAGTTACCGGCCGATATGCCCCGCAAGAACTGATCGATGCTGCCGATTTAGTAACTGAAATGAAGGAAATTAAACACTACTACAACAATGGAATAGAAGCCCGCGAAGGGATTGAATTTTAGTGATTTCGAACATGGATTACAAAACATTATACAGCACTGCCGATAAAGAAGTACTAAAACTTTCGGAAGATATAAAAGACAGATCGAAAGACAGAGTTGAAGAAATAATAGCCTATGCCAAAGCAGCAGGAATTAAACATATTGGAATTGCCAACTGCATTTCGTTTCAAAAAATTGCCAATCAACTTGAAAATACTTTATCTGAGCAGGGATTTTCGGTTTCAACAACAAACTGCAAACTAGGCAAAGTACCGTTAAACGAATTAGTGCCTAACCATTCAGGAACCGCTTGCAATCCGGCAGGACAAGCAGCCTATTTGGCACAGCAAAAAACCGAACTCAACATTGTAATTGGCCTTTGTGTTGGGCACGATATAATTTTCAACCAAAAATCGGAAGCACCTGTAACTACACTAATTGTGAAAGATCGGAAACTAAAGCACAAAACTATTGAGCGTTTTATTCCTTCTTAAACAACTTCCTGAAAAATCTTTTGATTTCCTTTTTCACCTTTTGCTCCCTTTTTTGTTCGGGTTTAACCAATCGTTCAATGAACCCTTTCAGGCCTTTCGACTGGTAAGGGCTACAATCAATTATCACTTTCGAACTATCGCTAACTTCAAACGGTGTGAGGTAATTGCCTCGCAAAAAACTATTGTTTTCAATGCCTGCTAAAACCTCTCCGGCAATGGGCAAGGCCAACATCGAACCCGATCCGTAGGCACTACCAAACCTTATATCGGGGGTACGTGCCCCCACCCAAGTACCAATAACTAAATTTGGCGTATAGGCAACAAACCATGCATTAGAGTAATTATGGGCAGTGCCAGTTTTTCCTGCCAAATCAGACTTTATGCCATATTGCGTTCTGATTTTTGTGCCGGTACCTTCGTTTATTGCCCTTTGTAATATCGAAGTAATTTGTTCTGCGGTAGTTTCTGCAATTACACTTCGAGGATTCTGAGCAGGTCTTTCAAAAATTATTGTCCCTTTTGAATCGACAATTTTATTAATTAACACCAAATCATTCATGTTTCCGGCATTGGCAAAAGCACCATAAGCTCTCACTATTTCGAACAACGACACATCGGCTGTTCCCAACGCCACCGATGGCGAACTGTCGGGCAATTGGGGCAAGCCCATACGGTAACAAATATTTTCGAGTTGATGCGATGGGAGTTTAAAGTACAAATCGACACTAGGCAGGTTCATTGAATGGGCCAAAGCGTACCACAAGGCAACCAAACTATCGGGTGTGCTTGAATGATCGAAATTTTGCGGCATCCAATCATTGTATTGTTCATATATTTTTGCTTCGTTTTCGAGATACGAACACGGGCTAAACCCGCTTTCGAGGGCAGCTGCATACATTATGGGCTTAAAGGTTGAAGCAATTTGCCTGTGCGATAAAACCATATCAAAAGGCAAATACCTGTAATGGTTGCCTCCGTTCCAGCTCAACACTTCGCCTGTTTGCGGGTTGGTAACCAAAACGGCAGCATGCAACATTTTGTGGTAATGCCACAAACTATCGATGGCGCTTATGCTGTCGGCACTAAAGCCGCTCCAATCAAAGAGTTCAATTTTTCGCTTCACCTTGTGGCTGTTGTCAATTACCGAATCGGCAGTTAATTGTTTTAGCCAATATATTTTTGTTTTACGGCGAATTAGCTCCTGGTCGAGCAAACTTTGCATTTTTTGCAAGTGCTTTGCAGTGGCCGCTTTTACCATTTGGTGAATTTGCAGGTTTAAAGTAGAATAAATGCGTAATCCATCCTTTTCGATATTGTAGTTGCTGCCCGTTTTTGCATTATGTTCCGATAATATTTCGGAGGCTTGCTTTTTAACCTGATAAACAAAATAACCGGCTGGTGCTTCAATATCGAAATTTTCATAATTAATGGCTAATTGAAGTAGCTTTAAACTATCGCATCGTGCATTAGACAAATAATTTTCGGCTGTCATCAAGTCAAGAATTAAATTACGCCTTTGAGTTGCATTTTTGGGGTTTAAGCGCGGGTTAAAATAGGTATTTGCTTTTAGCATACCAACCAACACAGCCGACTCTTCAATGTTGAGTTCGTGCGTTGTTTTGTTAAAAAAGCGGTGAGCAGCCGATTCTATTCCAAAAACATTTTCGCCAAAAGGTACCGAGTTAAGGTAAAGCAATATCAACTCTTCTTTGGTGAATATTTTTTCCAAACGCGATGCAATAATTGCTTCTTTAACTTTACTGACAGGCAAACTCAAAAAACCAAAATTGGTGCGTCCAAACAAGTTTTTGACCAATTGCTGAGTAAGCGTACTCCCTCCTCCGCTGCTTCGGTCGCCCATTAAAATTGAACGAAAAAGCACACGCATATAACTACGGGCATCTACACCCTCGTGTTCAAAAAAACGTTTATCTTCGGTGGCAACAAGTGCATTTACCAAATGTTGGGGCACTTCGTCCCAACCAATATTGGTACGGTTTTCAGCAAAATATTTTCCAATAATGTGCCCATCGGCCGAATATACCAACGATGCTTCTTCGTTGTGTATCGCAGCCAATTCTTTCTTCGATGGCAGAGGGCCAAAGCCGCCAATATTAACCAAAAGAATAAAGGCTCCGCAAATAAAAAAAAGCAGCGCAAGCAACAAGGCCAAAACCAAAAACCAACGTTTCACTATTCTAAAATTCTTTATTTGCATGAAGATGTATTATTGCTTTTTATTTATGAACGAGAAGAAATAGTATTGAGTATTTTTTTGTTTTGGCTAATATAGAAAAAAAACGGGCAAACCATTTACTGATTTACCCGCTAATG
>DAOSWJ010000306.1:0-4232 GCA_035380005.1 Prolixibacteraceae bacterium
GGTTATCACATGAATAAAGCACACTGGAATACCATAGAAATTACAAATTCAGTTCCTGATAAGTTGCTCGAAGAATGGATTGATGACTCGTACAATTTGATAGTTGGATCGTTAACCCGTAAACAACAAGAAGAACTTAAAAACAGTTAATATGGAAAAATTTGAATTCCAGTTAGAAGGTGAATATATTGAGTTAATTAAGTTGCTTAAACTGTTAAGTATTGCTGAAAGTGGTGCTCAGGCTAAGCAAATGGTCGATAATGGCGAAGTGGTTCGTAATGGTGAACTCGAAAGCCGTAAACGGGCAAAATTAATAAAAGGTGATGTGATTGAAATTTTTGATTTGCTTATCGAAATACAATAAAAAAAGCCGGAAATTGGGGATTCCCGGCTGAAGTTAAGCTTGTGCGCTTGGGGCGTGTGGTTGGAAAAGAGAAAATTAAACTGGTTTTGATTAAGCACTTCAAAATTACAAAAATCTCATTCCTTGTCAATAGTATTTCTTGATTGTTTTTTACGAACTGATTGTTTTTTTACGGACGGTTAATTTTTTGTGATGAACGGTTGATTTGTTTTGACGAAAGTCAGATCCACTCTTTTTTTAGTAAACTATATACCTCAAGGTCGAAGTATTTGTTGCCATGTTTCTCTCCTGCACGCTCAATGCCTTCAAAAGTAAAACCAAGTCGTTTGGGTATGGCAATGCTTTTGTCGTTTCCAACAGCGCATTTGATTTGTATACGGTTCATTCCCAGTTCTTCGTAGCAAAAACTAATCAGCTTTTCAACGGCACTGCTCATAATGCCCTTGCCACACATTTTTTCAATCAGCCAGTAGCCAAATTCAACCTTATGGTTAAGGTAATCAATGTCTTTTAGCCCCAGCAGCCCTGCAAATTCGTTATTGTACCACAACGTGAAAACTTCCTGTCGGCGCTCAACATCGTCAACAATCGATTTTACAAAAGCCTGTGTATCGCTAACTGTTTTTGTTGCATCAACAAATGGTAACCATTTTCGCAAAAACAGTCTGTTGTTGTTCATGGCTTCAAATATAATGCTCCCATCGCCATTTCTCAATATCTTAAGCGTTATCGATTGGTTTACCTGAATTTTGTCAGTTATCATTTGAGTTGTGTTTTTGAGTTTCATTTAACAAAAGTAATCAGAAAAATAAAATTCGTATTATTTAAAAGTAGAAATTATATTTGTGGTAAAAAATTTAAACATTATGAAGATCAACATTTTTTCGATAGTTCTTGTAATGGTGATAATTGTTTTTTCGTGTACCGGAAAAACATCGGCTACCAATAACGATAAGGAAACCCGCGTAGTTATAAGTACCGAATATGGCGATATGGTTGTGGCTTTGTACAACGATACGCCTTTGCACCGCGATAATTTTATTAAACTTGCCAAAGAAGGTTTTTACGATGGGCTTTTGTTTCATAGGGTTATAAAAGACTTTATGATACAGGGAGGCGATCCTGAGTCGAAAGGTGCCGCACCCGGAAAACGGCTTGGCGGAGGTGGTCCCGGTTATCAAATTCCTGCCGAAATTGTTAAAGGCCATTATCATAAAAAAGGAGCCTTGGCTGCTGCTCGCCAGGGCGACAATGTAAATCCCGAACGCAAATCGTCGGGTTCTCAGTTCTATATTGTTCAGGGTAAGGTTTACGACGAAGCTACGCTTCAGCAATTCGAACAGCAACAAAAGTTTAATGCAGCTAGGGCCGAGGCAATGAAAATGTACCGTGCCAAAGGCGATTTGGTGCAACGCTACCAACGCGAGGGGAAAACTGATTCATTATCGATGTTGCAAATCAGCATACAGGAAGAAGCCGAAAAAATCGTCGAAGGTCAAACTTTTGAGTTGTTGCACGAGCAACGTCAAGCTTATACTACTGTTGGTGGTACGCCCCACCTCGACGGGGCATATACTGTTTTTGGCGAGGTTGTTGAAGGTCTTGATGTAATCGATAAAATTGCCAATGTTGAAACCGCTCAGGGCGATCGTCCGTTGAAAGATATTGTATTAAAAGTTAAAATACTGGATTAAACAGCTATTATGTTGAGACCACTTGTTCTTTTTTTATTTATTTTTTCGGGTTTAAATTATTCCAAAGCACAAACTTTTAAAGTTGAAATATCGACAAACCTTGGCGATATGACTTTTGTGCTATACGACGATACGCCATTGCACCGTAATGCTTTTTTGCAATTGGCGCGCGATGGTCATTTCGATAACACGCTTTTTTACAGGGTAATTAAAGATTACATTATACAAGGAGGTTCGCGCGATTCACGAAATGCACCACCGGGTAAATTTATCGGTTACGGCGATCCGGCAAAAACAGTTAATGACGAAATTCTCGATCATCATATTTGCAAAAAAGGAGCGCTTTGTGCTCCACGCCAACCCGACGAAGTGAATTTTTTCAAACAAAGCGATGTTTCGCAATTTTTTGTAATACAAGGGAGAACGTATACTCACGGAAGGCTTGATACACTTGAGATTGCTGTAAACAGACCTATTAGAAACCGAATTGTGAAAGATGTTTACAACGATGAGCAAAAAAAACGTTTTGCACAGTTAAAAGCCGAAGAGCGTTTTGCTGAAGCCAAGCATTTGGCAGATTCAATTAAGGACGAAATAGCTTATCGGTACACAATGGCACCCGGAAAACTTGAATTTACTGCAGAACAACGCGAGGCATATACTACGGTTGGCGGTGCTCACGAAATTGAAAACGAATACACTGTTTTTGGCGAAATTATTAGCGGTATTGAAGTGATAGACAAAATTGCTGCACTCCAAACCGATAAAAATCACCGCCCTTACACCGACGTGAAAATAAAAGTAAGAGTGTTAGATATATAGCGATTATTCGTTGTACCATTTTAGAAAAACAACTTTGGTGTTGCTGCCTGCTACAACCAAATCTTTAAATTTGTTGATGTCGGCTTTACCGTTCCTCTCTCGGTAATGGTATGGATAGGCATATTTAGGCTTAAATTCCAGTACAGCCGATGCTGCTTGTTCAACAGTCATTGTGTATGGCAGATTCATGCACAGAAATGCATGGTCGATATTTTTAAGTGCCCGCATTTCGGTAATATCTTCTGTGTCGCCTGAAATATATACTCTTTCGTTATCTAAGGTAAGCACATACCCATTGCCATCGCCGCGTGGATGATAATTCATGCGTTCGGGTGTTGTATTGTACATTGGAATGGCTTCAATCATAATGCCTTCTGATTCTGTTGTATCACCATTCTGCATTTTTTTGCCATAGCCTAAGGTTTCAATAGACTTTTCATTTCCAATGATGGTGGTTTTTTCTGATTTTATTCCTTCAATCAAATCTTTATTAAAATGGTCGCCATGTATATGGGTGATCAGTATGATATCGGGTTTAGGAAAACTTTTATAATTTTCGATATCTCCCACAGGGTCAACATAAATAGTCAATTGATTGTGCTTGATAATAAAGCTGGCATGTTCAATAGGGTGGAAGCTTAAGCCCTTTGCTTTAACATTTATTTGTGTAATTGTGCTCAGAAGCATTAACAGTAATAAAGTAGCGATATGTGTTTTCATTATTTGTGCCTTTTTTAATTGCGAGTACAAATTAGTAAAACTATGTATATAACGTGTAGCTATTTCTTAATTTTAACTAACATTTCATACGATAATTGTTTATTTTTTAAGGTCGTATGGAACTCGCATGAAGAATATTATCATCAACTTGGATGTGAATATTTTACATGCTCGTTTCATATTCCTAAATTAATTCGAATTAATGATTTCGGCCATTCTCATTTTTTCTTTTAATTTTGCAACTTCATTTCGAATTGAGCAAAAATGTTAGATAGAATAAAAGCTTTACAGGACGAGATTGCTGCCATTGTTGCCAACAACAAAGACGAGGCAGAAGCATTGCGTATAAAATACCTTAGTAAGAAAGGAAAAATTGGCGATTTGTTTGGCGAGTTTAAAAATGTTCCCGTCGATCAGAAAAAAGCAGTAGGTGCGGCCATTAATGACTTGAAAAATTTTGCACAAGACAAAATTAACAGTCTGAAAGCATCGTTTGACCAAAAACGTTCATCGGCCGAGGGGATTGATCTTTCTTTACCTGGCGATTCAATGAAGCTAGGCTCGAGGCATCCTTTGGCTGTTGTGCGTAACGAAATTATCGACATTTTTGCACGCTTGGGTTTTGTTGTTTC
>DAOSWJ010000307.1:0-4232 GCA_035380005.1 Prolixibacteraceae bacterium
CAACATAAATGAAATTGAGAATGCAGAGCTACACAAATGCTATGGAGCTTTTGTATCGTTATATTGCAAAAATGAATTAAGAGGTTGTATTGGTACTTTTTCTAGTAGCACTAAACTTTATGAAGCAGTAATTCGCATGACCGAAGAAGCTGCCACACACGATTATCGGTTTGAATCAATCAACCCCGCTGAACTTGATCAAATAAAAATTGAAATATCGGTACTTAGTCCGCTTAATAGAATTCAATCAATTGATGAATTTGAATTGGGTAAACATGGTATTTATATTAAAAAGGGCTTTAACTCCGGCACTTTCCTACCCCAAGTAGCTTATAAAACCAATTGGGATAAAGAAGAATTCATTGCTCACTGCAGCAACGACAAAGCTGGGATTGGCTGGAACGGTTGGCGCGAAGCAGAACTTTACACCTACGAAGTGTTCATCATCAAAGAATAAATACTTCTAAATTAACACTGAAATCAAATATCTATAAACCAAAAAGCTTATCCATTGTTATATATGCACATTTTTTAAAGATGGCAATAATTATAATAATATTTTCGTTGGTTATGAACAACAAAATAGAACCAAATAACGAGACAGCTGTATTTGGGGGCGGATGTTTTTGGTGTACCGAGGCTGTTTTTTCGAATTTAAAAGGAGTAAATAATGTTGTGCCCGGATATTCGGGCGGAACTCTCGAAAACCCTACTTATAACGATGTTTGTACAGGCGAAACTGGTCATGCCGAGGTTATAAAAATTGAATTTGACCCTAAAGAAATTTCTTTTGAACAATTGCTCGAAGTTTTTTTTCAAACACACGATCCAACAACCCTTAACCGACAAGGAGCTGATGTTGGCACCCAATATCGATCGGTAATTTTTTACACAAACATTGAACAGAAACAACTTGCAGAAAAATACATTGAAAAATTAGATGACAAAAAATTACACGAGAGAAAAATTGTAACCGAAATATCGGAATTGAGCGAATTTTATTCGGCCGAAAATTATCACATCGATTATTATTCAAGAAACAGCAATCAACCCTATTGCCGTTTTGTAATTGACCCAAAAATTGAAAAACTCAATAAACATTTTAAACATTTGATTGCCGAATAGGAATCTTTAAAGATGACGAATTCTTAACCTATGGGCATAAAAAAAGAGCTTCCACCCTAGAAAGCTCCTCAAAAATTATTCATTTTTAATACCCTACTGTACTGGTGTTAAATCGGCCCAAAGCTCTTTAAGCATAGCCTGGACCATTAACCAGTTTTGAATTTCGTCTTGTAAAGCTTTACGACCTTTTTTGTTAATTGCATAATACTTACGATGACGACCATTTTCAGCCATTTTCCATAATGACTTAATCAAACCATTTTTTTCGAGTTTGTGAAGCACCGGATACAAGCTTCCTTCTTTCCATTCAATTTTGCCTTCAGACAACTGCTTTACTTTTTGCATAATCTCATACCCATAACTTTCGCTTTTGTCTAAAATAGAAAGAATGACAGGAACTGCTGACGCACCCACCAACTCTTTTGAAATTTTACTCATAATCCACAGGTTTTTTTTATTAATACTTGACGTTTTGGACTTATATATTATAAAATCATAGTAAATGTAATAATTAATGAAATGTTTACAAAAGAATAATCATCATTTTGTATCGAAAAATTAAGATTATTCGATAAGAATACCCTATTTTTGCATAATAAACCGAAAATTATGCTACCTAGATTTTTAATTGCAGATAATTCACAAGAGCTACCCAATACTATTTTTGTGGTACACACTGAGTTTCCTCGTTTTATTGTCGAAAGCGACATTGATGATTTTTACAGCAATCAGGTCATACATTGGATCGATGAAAAACCTATCGACGAAGATTATATCGAACAACTGCTTGAAGAAGCTGACGACTTTTTGGAAATTGAGTTTGAAAGTCAGGAAGATTTATACGACGATGAAATCGGCTTGAATTAACCAAGCCCTTTCATCGTCAGCTGTATCCTTTTTCGCACCAAATCAACATCAACAATTTTCACTTTAACATGCTGGTTTAATTTCAGAACCTTAGCCGGGTCATCGATGTATTTTTCAGTAATTTGCGATACGTGTACTAAGCCATTTTCTTTAATACCAATATCGACAAAAGCTCCAAAGCGAGTAATATTTGTAATTATTCCGGGCAAAATTGCTCCGGCTTTTAAATCGTTGATGGTTTTTACATGTTCGTCAAATTCAAAAAACTGAATTTTTTCGCGCGGATCACGCCCTGGTTTCGCCAGCTCTGTCATTATATCAGTCAAGGTTGGCAGGCCAATTGAATTGCTAACAAAATCGTTTAAATTTAGCTGTTTACGAAGCTCTTCAGAATCAATTAGCTTTTTTACATCGGTATTTAGATGTTTAGCCATTTTATCGACAATTGCATACGATTCGGGGTGAACGGCAGTATTGTCGAGCGGGTTGATTGCATTGTTTATGCGCAAAAAACCAGCCGATTGTTCGAAGGCTTTTGCCCCAAGGCGTGGTACATTCTTCAGTTCGTTGCGCGATGTAAAATCGCCATTTTCTTTCCGATAATCAACAATGTTCTGAGCCAACTGAGGACCTAAGCCCGACACATACGTCAACAGGCTTTTACTGGCAGTATTTAAATTAACCCCAACCAAGTTAACACACGATTCAACTACCCTATCGAGCTCTTGCTGTAATTGTTTTTGATCAACATCGTGCTGATATTGGCCAACACCAATCGATTTAGGTTCAATTTTAACCAATTCGGCAAGTGGGTCCATTAACCTTCGACCAATAGAAACAGCACCTCTTACGGTAACATCGAAATTGGGAAACTCGTCGCGTGCAATTTTCGAGGCCGAATAAATCGACGCCCCATCTTCATTAACCGAAAAAACCTGGATGGTTCTATTAAATTTCAAATATTTAATAAACTGTTCGGTTTCGCGTCCTGCAGTTCCATTACCAACGGCAATTGCATCTATTTTATACGCCTCGACCATTGTACTTATTTTTTTGGCCGACTCACGCACTTCGCGCTGTGGTGGGTGCGGAAAAATGGTTTCGTTATGTAACAAATTACCTTGCTCATCGAGGCATACAACCTTGCAACCGGTACGGTAACCGGGATCGATAGCCAAAACCCTCTTCTGACCAAGAGGAGGAGCCAGCAATAATTGCCTCAAATTTTCGCTAAATACTGCAATAGCCTCATTGTCTGATTTCTGTTTCCATAATTGATTGAACTCAGTTTCGATCGAGGGCGACAACAAACGCTTAAAACTATCCTTTATTGCTATTTTAACTTGTTCGCGACAACTTGTATTTCCTCTTAAAAAAATATTTTCTAGTTTTTCTTGTGCAACTTGTTCGTCAATGCCAATATTTATTCGCAAAAAACCCTCTTTTTCGGCTCGTTTAATTGCAAGGTATCGGTGCGAAGCACAACGTGCCAATGGCTCGCTCCAGTCGAAATAGTCGCGGTACTTTTGTGCTTCAGCATCTTTACCCTTAATAATTTTTGATTCAATTATTGCCATTTTTTTGAATAGCCACCGAACACTGTCGCGAGCCCTGCTGTTTTCGCTAATCCATTCAGCAACAATATCGCGGGCACCGGCAAGAGCATCATCAACCGAATCAACCTGTTCGTTAACAAAAGCTTTTGCCTTTTTATGTATATCCCACTCAAACTGCCCCATCATAATTTTAGCCAAAGGTTCGAGGCCTTTCTCACGAGCAATAGTAGCCCTGGTGCGCTTTTTAGGTTTGTATGGTAAGTAAATGTCTTCTAGTTCGGTTGCATCGTAAGTTGATTCAATTTTCAGTTTCAGTTCATCACTTAAACAACCTTGTTCCTCAATGGTTTTTAGTATTGTTTCCTTTCGGCTTTCCAAATCGGTAAAGTACTGATACTCTTTTTGAATAGCAGCAATCTGCACTTCGTCGAAACTGCCGGTAAGTTCTTTTCTGTAGCGGGCAATAAAAGGAATGGTTGCGCCTTCTTTTAATAACAAAATTGTATTCTTAACTCGCTCAATGGGCAATCCGGTTTTGGATGCAACCAACTCAAAGATTTTATCATTCATACGATAATTAATTATCAAACTTTTATCTGGTTATTTGTTTTTAATATTTATCAAAAAAAAGCATTAATTTTCAACAAAACGAAGGTAAAACTACAAAATTTGATTGCCCGAGCC
>DAOSWJ010000308.1:0-4225 GCA_035380005.1 Prolixibacteraceae bacterium
GTGAAGCTTTTATATCTTTGAATCTGTCATATAGTTATAAATATCACCTAAAAAAATGATCGGTATCGAAAAATTTGCTTGCTTGGCAATATTTATGGTCCTAAACTATAATTTGTTTGCACAAACCGATAGTTTAACAAAAATATATCAAACCCAAAACGGCGACGAGAAAATTGCTACAGGACTGTTGATTTGTGAGGATTTGATCGACAATACTGAGGCTTATTTGTCTTTTTCACTTAAATTGAGCCAATACACAGTAAACGATGGCAAAACCAACATGTTCGATGTGTTGGCAATGAGGCATGTCGCCGATGCATACTATTATGCCGACAGCATGGAACAATCGGCCATTAGCCTCGAAAAAGCTATTTCAATTGCCGAAAATGTGGTAAATCCCGATTCGTTTATTATTGCCCAGTTATACAATGATTTAAGTGTCTTTTTTCTCGAAGATGGTCGTCTTGCTGAATCGAAACAATTGCTTCAAAAGGCCATTGCCTATTTAGAGAACTCCGATAGTTTGGATGTTGTTGCCGACACCAAAACCAATCTGGCAATATTGTATCATTCCGAAGGCAATTACGAGGATGCCATTACCTGTTTTAACGAGGTATATCAAATCGATTTGAGAACAGGGAACAAGAAGAATCAATCATCGTCGCTGAACAACCTTGGGCGTATTTTTGTCGATTGGGGAAAATACGAAACCGGTATCGAATATTACATGAATGCAATTGCTCTGCTCGATACCCTTAGCGATTTTGGGCCATTAAGTGTTCGGTACAATAATGTAGGTATGGCTTATCAATTGATTGGAAACCATAGCGAAGCAATATTGTGGTTTAAAAAAGCACTTAAAATTGAAGAGCGATTCGGAAATTCGCTTCGTCTGGCTACTCGCTATAATAACATAGGTAACTCCTACATGGCCTTAACCGAATTCGAAACAACCCTTGAATATTTCGAAAAGGCAAAAGATTTATTCATGCAAAGTGGTCAGTGGCCACAAATTTCGAAAATTTTGGGAAACATGGGCGTTTTATACCAGTAAACAGGCAAACATAGCGAGGCCGAAAATGCCTTTCTGAACTCGGTTGAGTATGCCCGTAAATCACAGTTAATGCCTGAATTATCAATTGCATACGAACGATTGTACTTGTACTATAAAGCAAGCATGCAAGCCGAAAAAGCTTTGCAGTATCACGAGCTGCATGTACAAGCCAAAGATTCGGTTTTCAAAATAAATGTATCGGAGCAGGTTGAGCAAATGGAAGCCCTTTATCAAAACCGGCAGAAACAATCGGAAATTGAACGACTCGAAGCTGAAAATGAATTGAAAAAGCGCGAAATCGCACTCAAAAACCGACAACGAAACAGTGCCATTGCCGGTGTGTTTTTGTTGCTGATGGGTATTGCCATTATGTACAAATTATACACATTGGTGCAAAAACAAAAAGGCCGGTTGGCGTTGCAAAATATTGAACTCGACAGGCTTAACAAGTCGCTCAACCGGCTGTTCGCCATAATTTCGCACGATTTGCGCAATGCAACAGCATCGTATCAAAGTAGTGCAAAAATTATTAGCCACTATTTAAATAAAGGCGAACCCGAAAAACTGATGCCTCTTGCAGCCGAAATCAATAACAATGCCCGCAACCTCTCCAATATGCTCGAAAATATGCTGTTGTGGTCGGTTTCGCAATTGAATGGCTTTGTTCCACAGCCCGAAAAAGTGGCCATTAAGCCATTAATCGATTCGGTGGGTCACATGCTGAAGTCTGAAATCGAACGAAAAGAAAACACCCTCGAAGTGCTTATTGAACCCGATTGCGAAGTTTACTGCGACTCCGAAAGCATGAGCCTGATTGTCCGAAATTTGATAGGCAATGCCTGTAAATTTACCCAAAAGGGAAAAATAACAGCCCGAACGGTTGATAAAGGGGCATTCTGTAACATCATAATAGAAGATACCGGACGAGGAATCGAACCCGAAAAAATTGAGCAGTTGTTTCGCTTTACAGGCGATAAACCAACGCCGGGCACATCGGGCGAAAAAGGTACAGGTCTTGGCCTGGTGCTGGTAGCCGAGCACGTGCGTAAAAACCGTGGCATTATTCAGGTTGAAAGTGAAGTGGGCAAAGGAACCGTTTTTACTGTTTCGTTGCCTAAAAACGAAAAGTTATAACGAAATAGATTTTTTGAACATAGATTTTTTGTTTGATATTCAACTTAAAAAACAAAGATGATACGTGTATTTATTGTTGAAGATGAATTGATTCATACCGAGTCGATTAAGATTTGCATCGAAGAAGCGGGGTTGGAAATTGCAGGTGAATGCAACAACGCCGACGAAGCTTTCGACCTTATCCAAAAAACCATGCCCGATGTGTTGTTGGTCGATATTGCCCTGCCGGGCGTAAATAACGGCATAACCTTGTCTGAACGGGTAAACCGCGAACTGCGCATTCCGCATATTTTTACCACTTCGTTTACCCAGTCGCAAATTATCGAGCAAGCTGTTGATACCAACCCTGTGGCCTATTTGCGAAAACCGGTCGATACCGCCAGCTTGTGTGCTGCCGTAAAAATTGCGATGAAAAACGAACACGCAAACCAAAAAACAATCAATTGCCCCGACGAAAATGCAAAAACCTTTTACACGAAAATTGGCGATAAGCTGGTGCGTGTCGATACCGATGAGTTGTTGCTGGTTAAAGCTGATGGCGACAACTGCATTACTTTGGTTTTCGATAAACGGGAAATTGCCTGTCGATCAACTTTAAAGGCATTTTGTAGTCAGTTGCCTTCAAGTTTTATTCAGGTGCACCGTTCGTATTTTATAAATACTAAACATCTCGATGCATTTAACGAGCGCGAGCAATCGGCTGTATTGAAAGGGCACATAGCTCCTGTTGCACGAAATTTCCGTAAGCATTTCTTTGCTGTAATCCAAAAAATATAAAAGGAATAACCATTCGGCACTTAAGAACTACCTCTCGTCACTAATATCGTTCCAATAGCCACTGTTGTAAAGCAGCGGCTTTTTTTATGTCATAATTTTGAACAATAATTAAATGGTTTAGAATGAAAAAGTTATTGTTCATCTTAGTTTTTCCTGTAGTTTTTTCGGCATGTTTTCAAAATGCAAACCGTCCGCATAATTATTGGCGTGTCGAAACAGTGAGTTATAACAATATTTTATTCAGCAAGGGCGAAACTATTTGCTTCAATAATTTCAACATACACATAGCCGATAGTTTGGGTGGCGAAAAATACAAATGTATCACTTCGGGTAACCGAATGGTAATTGAAACCTCAATGAATTCATGGCTCTTCGAAATTGAAAAAAAAGATTCGATTTTAATCATGCACGAATTATATGTGAAAAATCCTTTGGATATAGAACTGGTGAAAATCAGTAACAATAAACCTCGTAGATTTTTTCGCTCAAATAAATGTTAAACAGATAAAAACTTTTTAAAAATGAAAACTTCAACCTTAATTATTTTAATTTCAGTTTTGTCGTTTTTTTGCATGCCTGCCAAAGGGCAATTGGGTAATGTGAAAAATTTGGGCAAAAAAGTTGAGCAAGCAGCCAAAAAGGTTAATACCTCTGAAAAAAACACTGCTCAATCAAATAGCAATGCTGCTACATCTACAAGTATTGCCACCGAACCTGTTTCAGTAGGTCAAGTGTGGTATGTTTCCAAAGAAAAGGGAAGCAACAAGAACGATGGTTCGAAAGAAGCCCCGTTGAAAAACATCGACAAAGCCATTAGCAATGCCTCGCCCGGCGACGAGATTCGTGTGGCCGGCGGTGTGTATATGGGAACTCTGAACGTTGGATTTATCGAAAGCGATAAGCCCGTGAAAATCTTTGGCAGTTTCGACGAAAGCTTTTTGAAACAAGACATCAAGGCGCATCCTACGTTGTTTCAACCTTCGAACGAGAGCGCCCGCTCGACCCGAAAAGCCGTGATGAAATTCACGAAAGATGTTGCCGGTACCGTTCTCGATAACCTTGTTTTCGACGGGGGCGAGCGCAACGCTTATCATCCCCAGGAAGGGGTGGTTGACGGTGTGGAAGGCGGTCGTTTGTTGCCTCCTACCGAGCGTCCGGCTGTTGGTTTTCCAACCGTAGGCGAGCCCCTGCTCCAGTTTGTAAGCGCCACCACCGGCGGCGATGTTACTATTCAGAATTGCGTATTTGTGAATGCTCCCA
>DAOSWJ010000309.1:0-4204 GCA_035380005.1 Prolixibacteraceae bacterium
AACGAAGCACTTAAGCGCTACGAAGACATGTTGCGCCGTGGTTCGAAACGCTATTTCGATGTTATTCAGATTGAACACATTGCCGAACGTTTTATCGAAGAAGGAAAAATTTATCCTGCACTGCAAGTTGTTGAAATGGGCATGGAACAACACCCAACATCAATCGATCTTAAAGTTCGTTTGGTCAATATTTTATTCAATATTGGCGAAATTTCACGTTCGTTAAACCTTGCAAACGATTTATTGAAAATTGAACAAAACAACCCCGAGTTGCACATGATAAAAGGCTCGGCCCTTTTACTCACAGGTGATAAATATAGCGCTACCAAATCGTTCAAAACGGCAATAGAACATGCCGTTCAAGAAAAAGACGAAATGCTTTTCAATATTGGTTATTCGTACGAACAAAATGGTGACTATAACGAAGCCATCAAATATTTTGAGCAAAGCGTTAATATTAACCCTCAGCACGAACCAGCCCTTTACGAATTGGCTTACTGCTTGGAACGAATAGAACAAAACGAAAAAAGCCTTCATTATTACAACAAATACATCGACCTCGATACATTTTCGGATGCTGCATGGTTTAACCTTGGCATTGTGCTTACAAAACTACAACGCTTCGACGAGTCGATTGAAGCTTATGAATATGCCTTAGCTATTAACGAAGATTTTAACAATGCATGGTACAACCTGGGGCACTCGTACATGCTGGCACAAAAATACCAGAAAGCCATTGACTGCTTTAACCATTTTGGCAAATTAGAACCACTCAACGACGATGTTTTTTGCCTGATTGGCGATTGCCACCTCCGTTTAAAAGCTTATGATACAGCTGCCGAATTGTACCAAAAAACGCTCGATAAAAACCCACAAAACGAAAGGGCATGGTTTGGGATGGCCTTGATAAAACAACGCGAGGGAAAGAAATTTGAAGCGTACCAAATGTTTAACAATACCGTTAAATACGAATCAGACAATGGCGAATGCTGGTTTTTACTTGCAAAATCGGCTGCCAAAATCAATTACTACCAAAACGCAATCGATGCGTATGAAAAAGCCTGTTCTATTGAACCCGAATTCGCATCGTATTGGTTAAGCTATGCTGCTTTTTTATCGAAAAAGGGAATGTTAAACATTGCAATTCAAACCTTAAAAAAAGCATTGGCTTACCACTCCGATTTTTCGCTAATCGATTATCGAATTGCAGCCTACAGCCTCGAAACAGGCGATTTTAAAACTGCAAAAAAACACCTTACAAGGGCACTCAAATACGAGCCCGAAAATTTCATGTACCTGTTTCTAACCTATCCCGATGCAGCTGCTATTGAGTGGGTTACCAAACTGATATCCCAATACAACAAACAATAAAACAACCCATCGGGTTAAACCAATACAAACAAAATCGAAATGAAAAATTATATATCGTTGTTTTTAAAAGGAATGGGCATGGGTGCAGCAAACGTAATACCCGGCGTTTCGGGCGGCACCATTGCACTTATTACCGGCATTTTCGAACAACTGATCAACGCCATTAAATCGTTCAACACAACAGCGTTAAAGCTTTTCTTCACTGGTAAGTTTAAAGCATTTGCACAACATATAAACCTCAACTTTTTGATAGCAGTTTTTGCTGGTGTAGCAGTTAGCATTTTATCAATTGCTAAACTATTCGGCTTCCTGCTTAACCATTACCCTGTGTACATTATGGCCTTCTTTTTTGGGTTGATTTTAGCTTCAATTTTTTTTGTAGGAAAAACAATAAAAAAGCTTACAATTACTGTTGTTTTAACTTTTATAATTGGTACAGCAACAGCAATAAGCCTGTCGCTTTTAACTCCGGCACAAGAAAACAGCTCGCTTTGGTACTTGTTAATTTGTGGGGTAGTTGCCACATGCAGCATGATTTTGCCGGGGTTGTCGGGCTCGTTTGTTTTAATACTAATGGGCAACTACCAATTGGTTATGATCGATGCTGTAAATAATCTCGACCTGAAAATATTAGTACCTGTTATTATTGGTGCAGCACTGGGACTTATTGCCTTTTCGAACCTTTTAGCATGGGTATTTCGCAAATTCAGGGACCAAACCATAGCCATACTTACAGGTTTTATTTTAGGATCGCTGGGCATAATTTGGCCTTGGAAAAACGAAATACCTGTTATAAGCTCAACTGGCGAAGCGCTTGTTAAAAATGGAAAAACAGTAATCGAAGGTTACCAATGGTTTGTGCCTGAAAGCTTTACCAGCGAAGTTGTTTTTTCGATATTATTTGCAGTTTTAGGCATAGTTGTTATTTGGATTACAGAAAGTTTAGCATCAAAAAAATCAAAATAAAAAATACAAACAGATGAAGACATTTGGATTAGTAGGTTATCCGCTCGGACACTCATTCTCGAAAAAATTTTTTACCGAAAAATTTGAAAACGAAGACCTTA
The DNA here is from genome assembly GCA_035380005.1 of Prolixibacteraceae bacterium. Taxonomy (GTDB): domain Bacteria; phylum Bacteroidota; class Bacteroidia; order Bacteroidales; family Prolixibacteraceae; genus Roseimarinus. The sequence goes on from DAOSWJ010000309.1 coordinate 2,439, forward strand.
CCGACCACCAATATATCAACTTCGAAATTGACAGCATAGCCCGTTTCCCTTCAATATTCGACCAGTACGATAATATTGCCGGATTAAACTGCACCATACCCTACAAACAACAAATAATGACTTTCCTAAACGAAATTGATGACGAAGCCAGGCAAGTAGGAGCTGTGAATACAGTAAAAATAATGAATACGCCCGAAGGAATGCGGCTTAAAGGATTCAACACCGATATTATTGGCTTCGAGCGTTCAATAAAACCAATGCTCGGTCCGCAACACAAAAAAGCACTAATACTTGGCACAGGTGGGGCATCGAAAGCAGTTAAGCATGTTTTATCAAAATTGGGAATAACTTATGTTTCAGCTTCAATCGAAGATGAACTTTTTGAAAACGAAATTCGCTACAACGCCATCAACGAATCTATTATCAATGAGCATCTTATAATAATCAATGCAACACCACTGGGCACGTTTCCGCACAACGATACTTGCCCGCAAATACCATACAACGCAATTACCGAAAACCATGTTTTGTTCGACTTGGTTTACAACCCCGATGTAACTTTATTTATGCAAAAGGGAGCCGAAAAAGGCGCAAAAACAAAAAATGGACTCGAAATGCTTCACGGACAAGCACTGGCTGCATGGGAAATATGGAACCGATAATAATATTTTGCAATAAACTCATTAAGTATTGTATTTCAGATTAATATGCTATATTTGAATCAGCAAAACAAGAAATAATACAGATTAAGCATTTTATTTGATTTTGCTTTTGATTTAGAAAAGGGTGTGAAATTATACTTATAACATTTCGATGGGGAAAGTCTATTTATTTGTTATGTTATTTTTATTGTGCTGCTTAAGTCTTACCGGCTATTCAAAAAGTTGGGGAAATTTTAAGCACTACAAACAAATAACCGATAAGGAAGTTTTGCTTGAAACCAGCAACGGGGCGCAAATTCTTATAACAGCAATCGATAGTCAGGCACTGCAAATTAGTGCCTCGGCCAATAAAAGCTTTCAGTTAATACAACCCGACCAAATTAACAAACACAAACACCTCGAAGGTTCTATTTACGTTGAAGAACTCGACGAAATGATGCAGATTACAACAACAACTCCTGAGGGCATTGTAATTTGCATTAATAAAAAACCTTTCAACTTAACTTATAAATCGAAAGCGAATAGCAATGTGTTGCTTAACCAATCGAAAATTTCAAGCAACAATAGGCAAAGTGCAAGTTTTGAATACAAAACCTGTAAAACCGAAAAACTAAGGCTGCTTTCATGCAAGTCAACAAAAAACCAATGGCAAAATCTCGAAAGAGGAACCCTTTACCCACCCGACAGTATCAAAGCATTTTCATTGGGTAACAACATTTACCTGGTTTCATCAAAAGGATATTCAATTTTACTTGAGCCTAACATGGCAGCTCAAATCGACCTTTCGGAATCCGAGAAATTGAAGATTTCAAAGCTGAATATAAAACAACCATTGCTACAGTTTGTGTTGGTTTTAGGCACACAACAACCCGAATTGCTCGAAAAGTATGCGCAAATACTTACAAGTAAAAACAGGTTGATTTCGTTAAAATGAACCATTTATTTTTCTCGGCACAAAAAGATGTTCTTTTACCGATAAAAAGCGCATGCTTATCCAATAAGGCTGTCCTCTTATTAAAACCATTACCATATTTGTATCGTAAAAATCTAAAAATATCATGAGAACAGAATTCGAAAAATATTGCTTTAGCTGTGGGGCAGCAA
>DAOSWJ010000310.1:0-4204 GCA_035380005.1 Prolixibacteraceae bacterium
CGAACAAGTCCGTTTCCCCAAATAAAATAAACGCTGCTGTCGGTGTCTTCAAAAAGCGAAGCATTGTTGCCTTTAACCAGTTCGCCAAATTCGTTTATGGGTTTGTATGGGCCTTGCGCCCTGCCCGAAACGCTTTTCAAAATACCAGAGCGATTGGTGTTGGTAAGTGTGTATGTTATCCAGAAAGTACCTTTGAGATAGTGTATTCGTGGTTCAATAATGCTCCTTTTTTTGAGCCCATTTTGATCGAAAAATTCTTTTTGCTCTTTCGATGCATCGTGTTCAAATGTCCAAACATAACCATTGTTACGTCCAACCAGGTTCCACTCTTTCATGTCGCGCGAAGCCCAAACCATTATGCCTTGGTTAATGCCATGTTTGTAGCCAACTGTGCCGGTTAGGTAATAGGTTTTATCGGGTGCTACACAAAGCGATACATCGCCAATATTATTTTCGAAAAGAATAATTCCGGGAGGAAGAGCCGGTTCAGTTAAGTCGATGTATTGTTCAATAATACGCGATATACTGTCAGTAGGGCCACTCAATACCGAAAGGCAAAAAAATAATAAAAAAAGAGGGAAGACGAGCTTCATAGAATGTTGGGCTTTAATGTTGCCCAAAAATAGGAATTTTATTGAATGTGAAGCTAAAGAGTTTTCAACAAGTTATTTAAACACTTTAATTGGCTCCAAATTGCGTTTTGAGCAGTTTCACCTGGTTATTCAATTTTTCCAGCTCATCCGATTGGGCATTAATTTGTGTTTTTAGTTTGTTAATTTCTTCGTTTTTAGCCTTTAATGTTGAATTTAGTTTGTCGGTCTCTGTTTTGTTAATGTCAACTTCCGATTTACTTGCCCGCAGTTCGCTTTCGGCATTTCGAAGTTTAATTTCGATGTTGGTAAGGTTTTTCTCATATACGGCCACTTGTTTGTTGGCTTGTTCAAGCTGCTGGTTTAGTTTATTGATTTCGATATTTTTGGCCATAAGCATCTGGTTGAGCCGTTGTTTCTCGATTTTAAACGAAAGTTCTTGCCCCTCAATATCTTCCGAGCGTGTTTCGAAGTTGGTTTTCACCAAAAGTATTTGCTTTTGGAGCGAGTCGATTTGGGCATCCTTAAGCGAGTTGTTTTGCCTGAAAGCCTGATTGAATTCTTGGTAATCGCTCTCGTAATTTTCGATCATGGTATTGAGTTCGGCTATTCGTTGTTGAGCCTGGTTGCGCGAAAGCTCCATGGCAACAAACTTCTTTTTCGATACACACGAAAACATTGACAGAACAATAATGCCGAAAACTACAATATTTAAACCTGAACGGAATGGGATAATTCGCTTCATGATTCGATTTTTAAACATTTTTACAAAGTTAAGAAATAAAGTACCGGTAGTATAACGTTATAAATGTTGATAATTGTACTTAAATTTGAATAAAATTATTGATCATGATAATATTAAACACCCGTATTTATTTAATTTTTTTGCTGTTTGTAACTATGGTAAGTTATGGTCAGGGTCAGCTAAGTATCACTGCGTCAGTTGTTGATGGCAGTACCGGCGACGCTGTTTCGTTTGTTAATATTGGGGTGGTGGGCACTTTAACCGGAACGGCCAGTAATGCCAATGGCGAGTTCTCTATAAATATCCCTGCCGAACACCTCGATAAACAACTTTATTTTTCGGCAATTGGTTATCAAAATTTCGAAATTTCAATTCATGATTATGCTGCTTTGGCCAATAAAACCATAAAGCTCGAACCTTTGAGTTATGGTATTGAAGGTATTGAAATTAGCACCCGCTCGCAAGTGCTTTACCGTAAAGTGCGTGATGCTTCGGCAGCCATTTCGAAAAATTTTATTGTTGTTCCGTTTGAGTGCAAGGCAATTTACAGCACCCAAATGCATGTTGGTAATGCATTGCAACAAAAACGCGATGCCCTTATCAGCCTGAGCGATAAAAGCGCTTACGGCAATCGGGACAATGCCTTCGAAGCACTTAATTATCAAATTATTAATGTTATACGCAATTTCGAAATTGAAAGCCTTAACGATGGTACATTAATGTTGGATGAATTGCTCACTTTTGATATTGCCCGAACTGGCGGAAATATTTTGGACACCTTGTACCTTGATGCTTTCAATATGGAAATGCTTGAAGAAACAGATGAGACATGGACGATTGCGTACCAACATCCGGCACCAAACCTTAGCATTTCGGGCGATTATTATGCTAAAAGTATTGAAGGAAAACTTACCATTGCAAAAAAAGGAAATATTTTGTTGAGCGCCGAAGCCGATATAAAAGCCAATTTTCAAAGTGTTTTAGGAAGGGGTTTTGCTGCCGATACAACTAACTGCTTAAGAAATGTCGATTATCATTATACAATTAGCTATCAAAACAGCCCTAAAGGCTATTTGCCCGATCAAATTACTTGCACTAAAAATTACATCAATAAGCAAGGCAAGCCTGTTAAGCTGGAGGCTTCGTTAAGCGTTATTGGTATTGAAATTAATGACCCTGTACTACATACACAACGCCAGTATTTCGAAAAAATGCTTTCTGATTTTGATTTTTGGGAGCAAAAAGGACAATAAATACCACTTGTAATAATGATTTAAGGTACAGGTATTAACGTTCCTTTTTATTACTCAGCTCGAGTGCCCGGCTGTAACTCCGATAGCTTCCAAAACCAGCCATTTGAACAAGCTCGGCGTTGCTTTTATCGTTGTAATCGTTACACTTACGAAGTTTATTGTACTCGTTGAGCCTGCACTGGTTAATAAAGTTGCTGAAGTTTAAACCATATTCAGCATTAATAAACATAGAAATATATGTACGATTGATAATTAGGTCGTTAACCAGATCGGTAATTTTTAGGTCGGGGTTAAGATAGGGGCGTTTGGTTTTGATGTAGCATTCGAACTGTTCGCGGGTAAGCTGTTCCTTTTTTGCAGTTATTTTCGATTTGGTTTGTTCCTCTTTTTGAAGTTTCTGTTTTCCGTTTACACTTTTTGAGTCGATAATGTTGTTCAATGTAATGTTTTCTTCATTTGCAGGTAAACAATCGTGAGGTTTGGCGGGGCATGTTGTAGGTTGAGAATTTTCGGGTAATATGTAGTGTCCCTTAATTACATGGAAAGTTAAAAAGCTGTGTTGCAATATTAAAATGAATATGTGAAAAAAAGCAAAGCCATTTGATACCAGTGTGTCGCGTGGCATGAATAGCCCAAGTAAAGGTACAGGTATGGTGGCAATAAAGGCAAACAGGTAAATAGGCACCCATCGCAACGAACCTTTCGAATCGTTTGATGAATAATTAACAATGTATTTGCGGTAATGGGGTAATCGCATGAAAATAAGCACTATGTAAATAATACTGAATATTAGTCTGATGAACAATTTTCCGTTCGACGTGAAAAAAAATAGGCGCGAACCCCCATTGTAAGCTCCGTTTCCTTTTATGGTAAGCATTTGTTCTTCAATTGGGGTGAACAGCGAAACAATAATTAAGAACAATGCCAATAGCGTTGGAGCAATAAAGTGTAAGTTTGAAAAGCTTTCGGGTTTATCGGTTCGTGTTATTTTAAAAATAAAAGCATACAAAAAAACGGGCATCCCCATTAGCGTAAACATGTACAAGCCATTTATGTAAATGAATAATTCAGGGTAAAAGAAATACATGAATGCCGAGATGGTGGTGACTACTGTTGAAGCAAAAAAAAGTGCAAGTTTAATTTTTATGCGCCTGTTTTCGCCGCCCTGTTCAAATACGTCGTATATAATAATTAGCATAGCCACTAAGGCTGAAACGGCCGGTATGCTTAAGGTAAAAACTTTGGGATCGAGAATGGTCATTACTTTGTTAGTTCTACTGAATTACAATATTAATTAATTTGATTTTTATAAACGAAACACTGGCTTTATTTGGAATCGTTTTTTTAATATAATAACAAATAAAGATTATTAATTTATTTATTATTTTGCACCCATAAAGCATCGAGTAGTTGTAGCTCATGTTTGTTAAACCTATCGACTGATTTTCACCATGAAGAAATTTTTGTTTTGTTCCCTTGTTTTATTGTTAAGTTTTATAAGCCACTTGTCGGCTCAAAACTCATTATCCGACAGCCTGTTGCACGCCGCGCAAGGCCAGACCGGAGCCGAAAAGCTCGAAACCTTAAAAAAGTTGGCATATTCGAGCCAGAATATT
>DAOSWJ010000311.1:0-4199 GCA_035380005.1 Prolixibacteraceae bacterium
CCGATTATTTTTTCAAAGTCGGATATTTCGATACCTAAATCCGATAGTTTTGGCAAGTTGAATTTGAGGGTAAGCTCATCGATGAAGTCAATAAATTGATCTATTGCTTTGTTTTCATCTGAATCGAAACCTGCTGCAATGGCTGCTTTGTGATACTTTTTAATTGCCGATAAATTATTGGTTTTGCGTATGCGCTCTACGGTAATTCGGTTGGTAGCTCCCATTAATGTTCCGCAAACAATTCCATGAGGCATGTTGAAAATGCTTCCCAAAGGCTGCGCAAAGCCGTGTACAAGTCCTAATCCGGCATTTGCCAAGGTAATGCCCGAAATTAATGCAGCATAACTCATATTGGAACGGGCTTCGATATTGTTTCCCTGCAGGTAAGCTGTTTCGATATTTGCCGCTAATCGGGTTATGCCATCGAGGGCCAGCGCATCGGTAATGGGGTTGCTGTTAGTCGAAAGATACGATTCGAGCAACTGGGTAAAAGCGTCCATCCCAGATGCTGCTGTTACTTTTGGCGGGCAGTTGACTGTTAGCAGCGGATCGATTAAAGCTATGTTGGGGACATAATTATTGTGCCGCAACGACTTTTTAAAACCATCTTTTCCTGCTTGGGTAATTACCGCATTTTTGGTGGCTTCGCTGCCCGTGCCCGAGGTGGTCGGAACGGCAACGAATGGAACTTTGTTGCCATTGGGTTTTTGCGTGCCAACATCTTCGAGGTAATTTTTTATGGGCAGTTCGTGCTTTAGCATGGCCGATATTGCTTTGCCTGCATCGATAACACTGCCGCCGCCTATGCCAATTATTACCTGAGGAGACCATTGTCTATGAGTTAAAACTGCTTGGTCGATGTCGCGTGGTGAAGGTTCGTTTTCGATATTTACCGTTTTGAATTCAATTTTAGCTGTTTTTAACTCAGCATAAAGCTTGTTCCCAAGTTCGCTATTTTCGAACGACGATTTTCCGGTTATAAGCAGTGCCCTGTTTCCGTATTGGCTGATCAATTTGGGCAACATGGCAAGTTGTCCGTTGCCAAAAATAATATTTGGAGTAGTTGCTAAATCGAATATCATGGTTATTCTTCAATTATCTTAATGGCGTCGGTTATTGAATAAACCGGCTGTTTGCAAGTATTGTTTTCGCAAAAGTAAACTGCTGTCTTCCCTTCGCAATATCGATTGCTGAAAATAGGTAAGTTGCTCTCGTTTTCCGATACGGCATATATCATATTTGTTTTTCCTATGTTTTTAATGGCTGAATAATATTGCATGGCTTGAGGGCCAATAATTGTAAGTTCTTTATTGCAATAATGATAGCGTACTAAAATTGAAGCCCATTTTGAGTAAAATCGACCGTAGTTAATTACTTCGAAAGTCATTTTCTTAAGCATATTTTCTGCTGTTGTGGCGTATTGCATGTTGCTGTAATATTTCGATAACATAAAAAGGTTTTGTGCCATAACTGCATTCGACGAAGGAATTACATTGTCAACCACTTCTTTTTTGCGCGCAGTTAGCGGTGTGTCGTTGTCGGAAGTGTAGAAAAAGAATCCGCTTTCGCTATCGAGAAAATGTTCAATGGCATAATCGGTGAAATATTTTGCCCAAGTGAGCCATTTTTCATCAAAGGAGCTTTGATACAAAGCAATAAATGCTTCGCAAACAAAAGCATAATCGTCGAGAAAAGCACTTATTTTGCTCTGCCCAAGTTTATGGGTACGCCAAAGTGAATGTTGCTCGTTGGTCAATTTCTCGATAATGAAATTCGCCGCATTAATAGCTGTTTTCAAAAAGCCGCTGTTTTCGAAAACTTGGTATGCATCGCACAAAGCCTTAATCATTATTGCGTTCCACGATGTGATGATTTTATCGTCGGTGGCAGGTCGTTGGCGTTTGTTGCGGTATTTTAGAAGCTTGGTTTGGGTTGTTTCGAGCAAGCTTAAAAATGAGTTAACAGGTATTTCGTTTTTGGCCGCAAAGTTTTCGGGCAAATCGACCGATTTAAGAACGTTAAGTCCCTTTTCCCAATTGCCTTCGGTGCTGAGCGAGTAGTAGCGTGCAATAAGCTGAAAGTCATTGCCCAATATTTCTTGCAGTTCGTTGGTGGTCCATACGTAAAATTTTCCCTCTACGCCTTGGCTGTCGGCATCAATCGCTGAATAAAAAGCACCATCGGGAGAGGTGAGTTCGCGTTCAATAAAAGCAATGCTTTCGTAAACAGCCATTTTGAACAGTTCGTTGTTGTTTTGTTGGTAGGCTTTAGCGTAAATTGAAATAAGTTGTGCATTGTCGTAAAGCATTTTTTCGAAATGGGGAATATGCCATTCTGTATCGACCGAGTAGCGGGCAAAACCACCGCCAATGTGATCGAAAATTCCGCCCAATGCCATTTTCTTTAGCGTAAGGTCGATGTGTTGTTTGATGTTTTGGTGTTGGGTATATTGGGTGAAATAGAGCAGATATTCTAAAATAACGGGCATGGGGAATTTTGGTGCACCATTAAAACCGCCTTGGTCGGTATCGAAACCTTTCGACATGCTTTCGATGCTGTTGGTTATTTGATGAATGCTAGGAATGGGGCTTTCGGTTTTGTTGTTTACGATATCGAGTTTAGAAATGCCTTCCATAATTGTTTCTGCTTGACTAACGAGTTTGTCGCGTTCGTAGGTGAAAAGCTCGTGCAATTGTTTGAGCAGGTGCAGCCAGTCGTTTTTTCTGTAATAAGTTCCGCCGTAAACCATTCGTCCGTCGGGCAGGGCAATGCAGTTGAGTGGCCAGCCACCGCGTCCGCTCATAATTTGCACTGCATCCATGTAAACCTGGTCAATATCGGGGCGTTCTTCGCGGTCAACTTTTACGCATACGTAATGAGTATTCATGTATGCTGCAACTTCAACGTCTTCAAACGATTCGTGTTCCATTACATGGCACCAATGGCAAGCCGAGTAACCAATGCTTATCAGCAGCATTTTGTCTTCATCGATTGCTTTTTGGAGTGTTTGGTCGTTCCAAGGGTGCCAATCAACGGGGTTGTGTGCATGTTGAAGCAAGTAGGGACTTGTTTCGTTAATGAGTTTGTTTGTGAAATTTGCCATGGTGCTAATATTTTGTTTCAGTAAAGATAAAAAAAAGAAGAAATGTTCATGTCCTAAAACAAGAAACCCGGGGGTTGGCCCGGGCTTCATTTGATTTAGTTAAAAAAATATTGATTGGTCTTTGTTGGTATCTGATGTTATTCCTCTTTGTTTTCTTCTTCGTAAGCTTTGAGCAATTCTTCCTGAACATCGGATGGTACTTTGTCGTACTGATCGAATTCGAGGGTAAACCAGCCACGGCCACCGGTTAACGAGTTAAGCGAAGTGATGTAATTGTTCATTTCTTTGAGAGGCACTTTTGCCGAAATTTTTTCATAACCACGTTCGCTGCCCATACCCATAATGAGGGTGCGGCGTCCTTGTAAGTCGCTCATTACATCGCCCATGCGTTCGCTTGGGGTGAAAACTTCGAGGTTGTAAACCGGCTCGAGAATTTTTGGACCTGCTTTTTTGAATGCTTGGCTAAATGCGTTACGGCCAGCAAGTTTAAACGAAATTTCGTTAGAGTCAACCGGGTGCATTTTGCCATCATAAATGCAAACGCGGATATCGCGTGCATAAGAACCGGTAAGTGGGCCTTCTTCCATTTTTTCCATAATACCTTTGAGTATGGCAGGGTGGAAACGGGCATCGATTGAACCGCCAACTATGCAGTTGCAAAATACAAGTTTACCTCCCCACGACAGGGTAATTTCTTCTTTGCCCCTAAGGGTAACCACCCATTCTTTGCCATCGATTTTGAACGATTTTGGGTCGGGCATGCCCTCTTCGTAGGGTTCAATAATCATGTGTACCTCGCCAAATTGGCCAGCACCACCCGATTGTTTTTTGTGGCGATAATCGGCTTGAGCTGCTTTGGTAATGGTTTCGCGGAACGGAATTTTTGGTGGAAAAATATTGATTTCGATTTTGTATTCGTTATCGAAAAACCATTTTAGCACATTGATATGGTATTCGCTTTGTGCCTGAACAATAAGTTGTTTCAATTCCTTCGAATAGTTCACGATGAACGATGGATCTTCGTCGCGCAAGCGGTGAAGTATTTCCCCAACTTTTTCGTCGTCCGATTCGTTTACAGCCTTAATGGCAACTGTAG
>DAOSWJ010000312.1:0-4178 GCA_035380005.1 Prolixibacteraceae bacterium
TCGGACGAGCCGTACAAACCATGTAAAATAACAACAGGAAAGCCTAAGCCAATATCGCGGTAAAACAAACCCAAAGCCTTCTATTTACCGATTACTAAACAGTTTAAATACTTTTGAATTGTATTTTCGAGCCCTAAATACAATGCATCGGCAATAAGTGCATGGCCGATGGAAACCTCGTCGATAAACGGTATATTCTTGATTAAATAGTTAAGGTTTTCGAGACTCAGATCGTGACCTGCATTTACTTTGAGGCCCAATTGTTTTGCCATATTTGCCGCATCGACAAAAGGTTTAACTGCCATTTCGGGCGATTTTTCGAACATCGAAGCATAAGGTTCTGTATAAAGCTCAACCCTATCGGCGTTACAATTGCATGCACCTTCGATATGATTAAGATCGGTGCCGGTAAAAACCGACACCCTTATGCCATATTGATGAAAATGGGCTATAACATCGGTTAAGAAAGCTTTGTGTGTTATGGTATCCCATCCGGCATTCGAAGTTATAGCATCGGGAGGATCGGGCACTAGGGTTACCTGCTCGGGTACAACCTTAGTTACCAAATCGATAAACGATTTGCCGGGATAACCCTCAATGTTGAATTCGCTCGTAACAACCGGGCGCAAATCAAAAACATCGGCATACCTGATATGACGTTCGTCGGGGCGCGGATGCACGGTTATACCTTGTGCCCCAAACTGCTGACAACGAACTGCTGCCTCAACCACATTGGGAATATTTCCACCACGGGCATTTCGTAATGTGGCAATTTTATTTATATTTACACTTAACCTCGTCATTTTTTATAAATTTGGGGCTGCAAGTTACAACTTTATCTTTTAAAATTGATAGCAAGAGAACTCATATCGTATTCAGTACCGCTTTTAAAATGTACCGATACCGGTCAAAAAGCGATAAACATTATGGAAACCTTCAGGATATCGCACCTGCCATTGGTAAAGAATAATGAATATCTTGGTTTGATTTCCGACAAGGATATTTATGATTTGGGGCTCGAAATGTGCAAACTTGAAGCCAAAAACAGCACTTTACCCCACCCTTTTGTAAGGGCCAACCAACACCTTTACGAAGTAGCCCAAAAAATGCTCGAACAAAAAATTAGTGCCATACCGGTGCTCGAACAAAACGACAATTATATTGGCGTGATTACCATAAACGACCTTGCAACAAGAATTGCAGATCTTTTTTTGGTTAAAGAACCCGGCGCCGTAATTGTACTTGAAATTAACAATGCCGACTATTCGCTATCGCAAATAGCACAAATAGTTGAATCGAACGATGTGAAAATTTTAAGTTTGTACACACGCCACATCGAGAACACCTCGCAAATGCATGTTTCGCTTAAACTGAACATCACCGATGCCTCGGCAGTCATTCAAACTTTTGTTCGCTACGACTATAACATTGCTGCCGTTTACATGGACGACTCGCTGCTGCATGACATGTATGCCGAACGTTTCGACCTTTTTATGAAATACCTCAACTTGTAACAATGAAGATTGCAATTTTCGGAAATAAACTAAAAGACAGCCACTTGCCCATTTACCAAAGGATACTTTCTTTTTTCGGCCAAAATAATACCGAGCTGATTTTTTCGAAATCGGTTAAGGGCAGCCTTGATAAAAAGTTTGGCAATGCAATAAAAAATTACAAATCGTTCGATAAACAAATTGACCCCGATGTTGATTTGCTCATTTCGATTGGGGGCGATGGTACTTTTTTAAGCACCGTAGCCTACTCGCTTGCCAATAACACCCCTATTGCCGGCATTAACTGTGGCCGGCTTGGTTTTTTGGCTGCCATTTCGAACGATAACCTCGAACAAGCTTTGCAACAACTTCTAAATAGCGAATATAAAATTGAAAACCGCAGTTTGCTTGAAGTAACATCGCCAATTGGCCTATTCAATGGAAATAATTATGCTTTAAATGAATTAACGGTTCACAAGCTCGACAATTCGTCGATGATACAAATTGAAACCTACATTAACAACGAGTTTTTGGCAAACTACTGGGCCGATGGTTTAATAATTGGAACACCAACGGGCTCAACAGCGTATTCGCTTAGTGTGGGCGGCCCAATTATTATGCCCGACCTTTCGGGGCTGATTATTACCCCTATTGCTCCCCACAACCTAACGGTAAGGCCCATTGTTGTACCTGACGATGCACACATTATGCTTAAAGTTAGCGGCAGGGGCACCAAATACATGGCTTCGTTCGACCACCGTTCAACACCGCTCGAATTTTCGAAAATTATTGAAGTGAGAAAAGCACCTGTTAGCGTTCCGGTTGTAAAACTCGACGGGCAGTCGTTTTATTCAACCCTACGCAACAAACTGATGTGGGGGATAGATACGCGCAACTAAAACAAAGGCAAACGTAGCAAATTTTCAGGATGCATTAAATTTATCTTCATCCCAATTTGCAGGATTATTGCGGATATAGCTTTTTATTCGCAAATAGGATTGTTCGTCGCGAATGACATGATCGTTATCAATCACGTTATCATCATCAACGTTGGCAATACCATTATGGTAATTGTATTCGCCTAATTCAATTATTAAATGGATATGGTTTGGCATTACCTGCCATTCATCCAGGATAATGCGTGGGTGATATTCGGGTATTTTTCTGATTTAGGTTTCAACAAATTCGCCAAATTCTGATAATTCCATTTTGTTATTTACCACCTTACCTAAAATACATTCCCTATTATTTGTACAAATGGTTATAAAAACCAGCACGGGGCAGAATAATCTCAATACACCCATCGGTTCGGTTCGATGCGGTATTTGCTGAGGAATTTTGTCATTTTGTAGTTTTAATCCTCCGTTAAATTACAACAACAGTACGTTAGTTTTTATACATGAGATATGAGACTTTGAATGTAGTTCTCAGATGACATTTTTAGTTATAAAATAGGAACTTTTTTAATAAAACCTATTATATTCTCCTCGTTAATAACGAGTTAAGGCTTACTCCTTCCCGATACTCGGGACAGGCTGTTTCCACTGCACTCAAACAAGGGGGAGTTGGCGGTGTGGTTTACATTCCTGCCCCTGTTTCTTTTATCACTCTTTCCCTTATCGATTCGGCGACAAAATTATTTAATGATGTTTTGTACTTCATTGCAAGTAAAGCTGCTTTTTGGTGAAGTGCAGGAGAAATCCGGACATTAAAACTCCCTTTAAACGGCTGTTCTGGTTTAATGCCTTCATGTTTACAATCATCCAAATAAGCATTAATTGCTTCTTTAAAATCTTCTTCAAGTTCTTTACCTGTTGTTCCTTCGTAAGAAATCAGGCCTTTTAGCCCAAGCACTTTACCATACAACAAATCATCTTCTTTACTGTACTCAATACTTCCTGTGTAGCCTTTGTATTCTAAGTTTTTCATTTCATTTATAGTTTTTGTTTTTATGGCATTCGATGGAACTCACCTTCAAAAAATATTCAAACGTAAAGGCTCGTTTCATAATCCCAATTCCTCCTTAATTTGTTTCAATTGATAATGTTTCATAATTCCGGATGGATGCGGTTTGTGCAACATTATCGGAACATTCTCTTTATTCATAAACTTTACCCTGGAGCCGGAAGTCTTTCCTTTTTTTACTTCTTCAAAACCAAAATACCCCAAGAGTTTAACCACTTCATCATAATGAAAATCAGATGGCATGGTTAAAAATCTAATGATCAGTTTTTCTTTCTTAGACATACACAAAAGTAACTATATTTAGTTGCAAATCCAATTATGTTTTATTTTAACGGATGACATTTGATTTTTAAGATAGGAACTTTTTCAATGGAACTCATTACATTCTCCTCGTTAAAAACGAGTTAAGTCTTACCCCTTCCCGATACTCGGGACAAGCTGTTTCCGCTGCGCTCAAATCCTATCTCCTTTTGAGCATTATAGTAAATTCACCAACTCTTCTTGATTTTCAATATTTCTTCTCGTTATGGGGGCAATGCCCATGCTTTAAAAATAAGGAAAAAATTGAATAACGGGATCACACCCCGATAGCTTCGCGGGTCCGAGCCTGTAGGCGCGGATAGCATATCCGCACCAGCAACTGCGAACATCCGAACCAGCTAGGGTAAATTTGTATGCAGGCAGCTTAACAGTCTTATCAAGCTGATTGACAAACAAATT
>DAOSWJ010000313.1:0-4176 GCA_035380005.1 Prolixibacteraceae bacterium
TGGCTTGGTTTCGACCGTAAAGGTGTTGGCGTTGTTTTTCCCGATGGGAAACAAACATTTTATTCACATTACCTTACAAAAAATGGTGAACAACACGAAATCACCAACGTACGCATTATTTTTGAAGACAGCCACAAAAATATCTGGATTGGCGAAGAGTACAACCTGTGTTATTTTAACCGGAACAAAAACCGCATTGAAACCATCGACAGGCTCTTTGATTTTTCGTGGCCTTACCGATGTTATTCAATTAAAGAACTCGAACTTGGAACTGTAAGTATTACTTCGGCCTTGAATATTGGCTTTGTGAACCTTGCAACAGGCAAACTAAGTACCATTGCTAACCAGCACATGGGCGCCATTACCCGCGATTTTGTGCAAGATAAATATCGAAATTTTTGGGTGGCAAAAAACGATATGGGCTTGGTAGTAATCAATTTCCCCGAGCTTGATCAAACCTACATTAATAGCGAAACCGCAGGTTTATCGGATAACAAAGTTTATTGCTTGGCAATTTCGGGCGATAGCCTTTGGGTGGGTACTAATTCGGGGTTAAACCTTATTGATGTGAAAAGCAGACAGGTAGTGAAGCAGTTTTTTGAACCCGACGGGCTTTGTAACAATATAGTTTACAGTATTTACCTCGATAAAAATACCAATTTATGGATGAGCACCAACCGTGGTATTGCACATTTCATGGTGTCTGAACAGCGTTTTATGAGTTTTCTGCCCAACGATTTTTTTATGGACGATGCCCACTTTTCCGACCCATTGGGAAACATTTTTTATGGTGGTTATACTGGTGTAGTTTCATTTAACCCCGATAAAATTCAAATAGATACACTTATGCCCAAGGTGAGGTTCAGTTCGTTAAGTATTTTAAATAAAGACCTTTACCCCGGTGACACCATCGAAGGCAGTGTGCCATTGGTACGCCCTGTTTGGGAAACCAATCATGTAAAACTGAATTACAAGCAGAATACTTTTTCAATTGGTTTTAGCGCATATCCGTTCGATGTTTCCATTAGTAACCGTTTTCGTTATCGATTGCTGGGGTTGAACGATGTTTGGACACAAAGCTCGAGAATACAAAATGTAGCCTATACAAAATTGCCTCCCGGAAATTATCTGTTTCAGGTGCAGGCTGCCAATAAACAATCGGGTTATGGTCCTGTTAGTGAGTTGCAAATATCAGTGGTTCCGCCGTTCTGGATGACTCTTTGGTTTCAAATCGCAATGGTTTTTGTGTTTGCTTTACTCATTTTGTTGATTTTTTTAAACCGTATTCAACAAATTAAAAAGCGAAACCAATGGTTAAACATTAAGGTTGATGAACAAACGGCCGAGTTGCGCGAGCAAAACCAAACTATTTTGAGAATGTCGGAGGAGCTCCAGGAAGCTAACGAGTCGAAATTGCGCTTTTTCACCAATGTTTCACACGAATTCCGAACACCACTCACAATTATTCTGGGGCATATTGAACAACTCAAGCTTCAACCTAAAAACTCAGTCGATGCAATCCGGAAAAATGCAATGCGCTTGTTGCGTTTGGTCGATCAGTTGATCGATTTGCGCAAAATAGACCGCGACCAGTTGAGCCTTAATTGCGCACAGTTTGATATTGTGGCTTTTATTGACGATGTAATTCGTTCGATTGAAGTGGTTGCCGAACAAAAAGATATAAAAATCAGTTTTGAACCTCATAAGTCATCTCTTATGGTATGCCTCGATGCCGATATGATGGAAAAAATATTGTTCAATTTATTGTCGAATGCCATTAAATATTCACCCAACGCCAAAAGCGTACGCGTTGAGACCCATGTCGATAACGAGTCTGTTCTTATTAAAATTGCCGACAAAGGAGTTGGGATAGCCGAAACCGAAAAACAGCTTATTTTTGACAGGTTTTACAGGGCTAAAAACAAAAATGTAAATGCCGGTGGTTATGGCATTGGTTTGGCATTGGTAAAAGGACTTGTCGAAATACAGAAGGGTACAATTGCTGTTGAAAGTGAGCCCGGCGAAGGATCAGTTTTTACAGTTTGTTTGCCCATAAAAGCACACGAACCTGCAACCCAATACTTTGAGAAGCCCCAAGTAATCCATTCCGATTTTGAAATTGATTACACCGATGAAATTATATGGCCCGATAAACTTAGTGGTAAAAAAATACTCATTGTTGAAGATAATCTCGATTTATTGGACTTTTTGTGTGGTGTTTTGGGGGCCGTTTTTAAAATCGAAACAGCGTCAAATGGAAAAGAAGCGCTTGATAAGCTCAATACCTTTGTTCCCGACTTAATTATTTCGGATATTATGATGCCGGTAATGGACGGGATGAGTTTTTGCCGACAGGTAAAAGCTTCGATAGAAACTTCGCACATCCCCTTTATTCTATTGACGGCCAAGAGTGGTGTGGACGACAAAATTGAAGGTTTTGAGCTGGGGGTAGATGACTATATTGAAAAGCCTTTTAGAAGCAAAATGCTAATTGCTCGCATCAAGACCCTTTTGAACAACCGACAAAAACTGATAGACGATTACCTAGATTCGGCCAAAGCAATTCCAGTGCCCAATCATCTGTCGCAACGCGATAAAGTTTTTCTCGAACGTATCGATCAATGCATAATGTCGAACATCGATAATCAGATTTTTTCGGTTGATGTGCTTAGCAGTGAATTAGGAATGAGCCGGGCATCGTTTTATCGGAAATTTACCGAGCTTACCGGCAACAGTCCTGCCGAATATATCCGTAAAGTGAGGTTGCGTAAGGCTCACTCTTTGTTGCGAGCAGGTAATTTGTCGATAGCACAAATATCGGAGCAGTCGGGTTTCCAAAGCGTTTCGCATTTTAGGAAAGCATTCAAGGGCGAATTTGGAAAAACGCCCTCCGAAGTACAAAAGAATAAGTAAAAATTTCTTTTATTAGTATTCTGTCAAAACAATTAAAAGCCAAATTAACGACTGGTAATGTCGGCACCGCTACTGGCATTAATAAATTCCTTTTTAGGATTTCCGTAGTAAACAATATCGCTGCCGCTGCTTGCTTTGGCATCGATGTAATCGCTTACGGTTACGTTGATGTCACTTCCGCTTGAAGCATTCAGTTTGCAAGAATTTGCATTCAATGCCTTGGCTTTAATGTCGGAACCGCTACTGGCTTCGGCTGTAAAGTTTCCTGCTTTGCCTTTCAAAACAATATCGGAACCGCTGCTTGCTTTAGCCGTAATGTTACCTGCTATGGTTTCAATTTTAACATCGGCCGCACTGCTTGCATTGATCCAAAGCTGATCGGTTACCAACAACGTTTCTCCATAAACATCTGACCCCGACGATGCGCTTATGCTGTTCAGTTCGGTAAAGTTTACGTACACGTTCATTTTTGTCGAACGACGAACGTTGCAATCGATGTAGCATTTTAAAGTGCTTCCTTCGATTTTAACAATTATGCAGTCTTGCAGGTTTTCGTCGGCTTCGACAACAACTTTGTTTTCGTCGCCCTGAAAGAGGTAAACATCAACTCCGCTTGAGGCTGAAACGCCACTGAAACTGTTTACCGTACGTGTTGTTTTGGTGACATTGCCGTTGCCCTTAACCGACTCGCCCCATTGGCCGGCACATGCAGTGGTGAATATCATTAAAAAAGTAATTAACGCCGAAAGTTGTAAAGCTGTTTTCATGTGATTAAGTATTTTAAGTTTCTGTGTTAAGTCGATTGTTATTGTTTTACATTTACTATGACGATCAAACAGGCCGGTTGTTACAATGTTTTTGAAAAAAATGGAACAACATTTGTTTTGAACTGCAAAAATATAAGTTATGAGGTGTATTAATAACATATCAATTATCGTTTTGGTATTCTGGGTTTCTAGCTTGAATGCTGTTGCGCAATTGCCCGATGAACATTTTAGCTTCGATTTGAAATTCGGTTTTTTGAAAGGCGGCGAAGCAACTTTTACAGCGCGCAATACTTTCATAAACGATACTGCAAAAATACAGGTTCAATTACATGCTTATACAACTGGTTTTGCTCAAATGTTGTATGGCGTCGATGATCATTTCGAAAGTACAATATGTGTTGAAAGCCTCCTGCCCAATTATTCAAGCAAGAACTTGCACGAGCAAAATTATCGTTTTAATAACAAGGTTTATTTTAATCATGCCGAAAAGCTTGTC
>DAOSWJ010000314.1:0-4154 GCA_035380005.1 Prolixibacteraceae bacterium
TTACCCGACAACAATGTTTTCGGAGTAATAAATTAGTATCTGATTTATTGCTTATGTGGTAATATTTGGTCAAATGTTCATTTTAACCTCGCATTAACTTCCAAAAGATAGTATAAAGCCTATTTTTGAGGTTTTATTAATAGACCAAAATTCAACAATTGTGCGGAAACTAACTATTGCCTTAGCGGGCTTGTTTCTTATTTTTATAATGAATGGTGTATTGGCTGCCGATAAAGATCATATTCATACCGAAACCCATGTTGCATTGAAACAAATAAGCCGTTTAAAGCTTTTCCTCGAAGGAACCGGAATCGATTTTAATTACATCCGCCGGAACATCGATTTTGTCGATTTTGTAAACGATCCCAAAGCAACCGATGTGCATGTGATAATTACCCGCTCGCAAACCGGAGGCGGTGGCCATAATTACATCCTTAATTTTTATTCATCGAACCTGAGCCACATTGGTGAATATTCGCTCAATTGCATAAGTTTGCCAGGCGATACCGACGACGATATTCGCGACTGCATAACCCGCACACTAAAGCTGGGCTTAATGCCTTTTGTAAACGAAACTTCGAACAGCGATTTAATCAGTATTCAATATACAAATTCAGGGAAACCAAAGCCCGAAGAAGAGATTGTACCTGATAAATGGGACAATTGGGTGTTCAGAGCCGGAACCAACGGCGGTTTCAGACTGGAAGAAAGCATTACCCGTTATAACTATTCGCTGAATGCTCGTGCCGACCGTATTACCGAGCAACTAAAGTTAAGGGCATCGTACTATCACAGCAACCGTTACGAAGAAATTGAAACCGGCTCCGAAGTGCTCAATAATGTAAGTGCACACAAAAACGGCAGTATTAATACCGTCTATAGTTTGTCCGACAGTTGGTCAATGGGCTTGTTCCTCTCGTACTTCCAAAGTACTTATTGGAATACACGCAGCTCATACGATGCCAAACCTGCAATTGAATACAATTTTTTTCCGTGGGACGAATCAGATAAAAGAGTTTTTACCATTGCTTATTTTGCTGGCCTCGAGAACAAGACCTACTTTGAAACCACAATTTTTGGAAAGGAAAAGGAAAACCTTTGGGGCCACAATTTAAAGGTCGATTTTCAGCTTGTTCAGCCTTGGGGCGAAGTGGAAACAAGACTCGAAGGAGCAAGCTATTTGCACGATTGGTCGAAAAACCGCATTTCGTTCTCGTCGGGGGTGTCGTTCCGAATCACACGTGGTTTGTCGTTTAATATGGGTTTTAGGGCCGAAAACGTCCACAATCAGCTTTATTTGCCCGCCGCAGGTGTTTCACTCGAAGATATTTTATTGGGCAAGCAAAAACTGCCATCTACGTTCGAGGTTTCGGGCGACATGGGCATCAGTATTCAATTCGGATCGTTGTACAACAACATTGTAAACAACCGTTTGTAACAAATACAATTCATATACGTCGAATAGTTGGTAGAATTTTTGATGACAATTTGTGACAAGGTTTTATGCTTTGTGACAAATATTCAATTTAGTTGTGATAGCAATTGGGCAACTTTGCACTTTCTAAACCACAATAATAATTGTATAATTATTAACCATGAACCATTCGAATATATTATTGCTGTTTGTTTTGACCAGTATATTCTTCACACAAAATATTACTGCACAAACTTTGCATCGTAAGCAACTAACTGCATTGCGCATTAACGAAACTGTTAAAATTGATGGTGTGCTCGACGAACTCATGTATGCAAATGCACAAGTTGCCGACAGTTTTGTTCAAATTCAACCCTACAACGGAAAACCTTCGTATAAAGCTACCGAGGTGAAATTGTTGTTCGACGATCATGCAATATATGTGGGCGCAATGATGTACGATCACCCCGATAGTATTTCGTCGTACATTACAACCCGTGATAATGTTGGGGTTTCCGATTATTTTGTGTTTTTTATTGATCCCAACAACGAAGGTTTGTTGAGTTACGAGTTTTTGGTAACACCGGCCAATAGCCAAACCGATCTGAAAGGCATACGCAGTACTAACGGCGATTACGAAGATGGCAATTGGAACGCTGTTTGGCAAAGTGCAACAAAGATAGTTGAAAATGGTTGGGTGGCCGAAATGTGCATCCCTTACTCGGCGCTTCGTTTTCCGGTGAAGGACGAAATGGTTTGGGGCGTTAATTTCTTTCGCAACATCAGGAGGTACAATTCCAACACTTCGTGGAATTTAATCGATGTAAATGTTGAAGGTTTTTTGCACCAAAGTGGCCAGTTGCATGGTATTGACGCCATTAAGCCGCCCTTGCGTTTGGCGCTAAGCCCCTATGTGGCGCAATACGTAGCTTTCGACTCCGGCGAGCCTGAATTTATATTTAAGGGTGGTGTCGATTTGAAATATGGAATCAGCGAAAGCCATACCCTCGATATGATGCTCATTCCCGATTTTGGCCAAATACAGTCCGACGATACAGAACTTAACTTGAGCCCCTACGAACTTTATTACGATGAAAAAAGACAATTCTTTATTGAAGGCAATGAGCTTTTCGACAGGGCCGGAATATTCTATTCGAGACGTATTGGTGGGCAACCTAAATTTGGCGACGATGTTAGTGAAAAGCTCGGCTCCGATGAAACGGTAAAATACAACCCATCGAAAACACAATTGATTAATGCTACCAAAATAACAGGCCGCGATAAAAATGGCTGGGGCGTTGGCATTATGAATGCAATAACCCTACCTGCCGTTGCGCAAGTTGAAAATACTAAAACAGGCCGATTGCGAGAAGTAATTGCTCAGCCTTTTACCAACTACAATGTTGCCGTTGTTGAAAAAACCATAAACAATAACTCCTATGTCAGTTTAATCAATTCCAATTTGTCGATGGTTGATAACCCTTATTCGGCAAATGTAACCGCCACCCAGTTTCAACTTAAAAATAAAAAACAAAACTACCAGTTAATGGGAATAGCTGGCTTGAGTCATAAAAGCATGGCCGAAACTAAAAATGGATATGGTTATATGCTCAATTTTAGTAAGATAAACGGTAAAGTGCGCTATTTGGCACAACGAACTGTTTATAGTAATTCGCTTGATATTAACGATATGGGTTATTTGCAGCGAAACAATGTTAGCGAAAACAGGGCGCAGTTAAGTTATCAGGTTAACGATCCGTTTTCAATTTTTAAAAGCATTTATACTCATGTCGAAATTGAGAATGAGCGCTTGTTTCAACCTTCGAGCCACATTGGAAACGAAATAGGGTTATGGGGAAGTGCAACTTTCAAAAATAATTGGTGGACAGGTATTTATTATGGATACCAATTTGCTGAGAACGACTTTTTTGAGCCCCGGTCTAGTAATCACCGGTTTTATGTTGTGCCTGCCCACCAGGTTTGCGAAGTGAATTTCAATTCCGACAGCAATAAAAAGATTTCGCTCAACAGTAATATTGGCGCCTATTTTATGCAAGATCCCGGCCGGTGGGGCAACTGGAGCTTTTTTAACATCTGGTGGAAAGTCACTCCCGGTTTGAATATCAGTTACAACTTTTCATTCGATAACGAACACAATGCAAAAGGCTTTGTTGAATCGTTCAATAACGACTCAATTTTTTTCAGTAACTACCAACGTGAAACTTTTGTAAATACCATCTCGGTGAATTATTACATCAACACCCGTTTGGGCATCGATTTTAGGGCTAGGCACTATCATTCAACAGCCGATTATGATCAAATGTTGCTTTTACTCGATCGAGACGGCTATTTGCAGTCTTATTATGAAAACAGCAACAACCCCGATGTAAATTTTAATGCATTTAATATCGATATGGGTATCAAGTGGGAATTTGCTCCCGGCAGCGAATTGTCAATTGCGTGGAAAAATGCCATAAGTACCGAAAACGATCAGGTAAATCTAAAACATGGAAAAAACTTGTTGAATACCTTAAAGGCAAAGCAGGTTAATACCTTATCGGTAAAACTTTTGTACTATCTCGATGTAAACCGTTTTATAAAAAAGGTTTAGTTCATTCTAGCAAAGTTCAATAAGGGCATCAACTACTTTAGCAGCACCCTCGAAAACAGTACTTATTGACGAATCGAGCATGTAGCAAGGTGTGCTTACAATTTTGTTTTTAGTGTCGATAACAATTTC
>DAOSWJ010000315.1:0-4078 GCA_035380005.1 Prolixibacteraceae bacterium
TTTGGGCTGCTGTAACCACATCTTTAACACATTCGTCAACTGCAACAACTGCTTTGTAAATAGCTTCGTAAACGCCGGTATGTCCAACCATATCGCCGTTTGCAAAGTTGAGGCAAACAAAATGGGCAGTTTCATTTTCGAGCTCGGGAACAATTGCGTTGCGTATATCGTAAGCACTCATTTCGGGTTTAAGGTCGTAAGTAGGAACTTTTGGCGATGGACAAAGTAAGCGTTTTTCGCCTGCAAATTCTTTTTCGCGACCTCCCGAGAAAAAGAAAGTAACGTGAGCGTACTTTTCAGTTTCGGCAATACGGATTTGTTTCAAGCCGGCTTTAGACACAACTTCGCCCATAGTGTTGGTAACGTTGTCTTTTCTGAAAATAACTTCAATGTTTTTAAAGTCGGCTTTGTATTCGGTCATGGTGTACCATTTCAAATCTTGCATTTTCATGCCAAATTCTGGCAAATCTTGTTGCGTAAAAGCAATGGTAGCTTGGCGAAGACGGTCGGTACGGAAGTTGAAGCAAATAACAACATCGCCTTTTTCGAACGTTGCCAATGGCTGTCCGTTATCGTCGGTCATTACAATGGGTTTCATGAACTCATCGGTAATGTCTTCGTTGTAATATTTTTTAATGGTTGCCAATAAATCGGTGCTTTTCTCGCCTTTGCCTTCGAGCCATAAATCGTAGGCCAGTTTCATGCGGTCGTAATTTTTGTCACGGTCCATTCCGAAATAACGGCCAATAATTGAGGCAAAACGTGCATTGGTAGATTTTAGTGCCTCTAAATCGCTTTCAATAAAACCATAGCCCGAGCGTGGATCAGTATCGCGTCCGTCGGTTAAGCCATGTACGAAAACCTTTTCGATGCCCATTTCGGTGGCAATTTGGCTCAATGCAACCATGTGTGAGCTCAAAGCATGTACACCGCCAGGGCCAATTAAACCAACCAGGTGAATTTGCTTATTGTTTTCTTTTGCATAATTGTATGCTTTCAAAATTTGGGGGTGTTGCCAAAGCGATTTATCCCTAATAGCACGTGTAATCTTCACCATGTCTTGATAAAGAACCCTTCCTGCACCAAGGTTCAGGTGTCCTACTTCGGAATTGCCCATTTGTCCGTCAGGTAAGCCAACATGTTCGCCACTAGCCAATAATTGCGAGTGAGGGTATTTTTCCATTAATGAATCGATAAACGGTGTTGGTGCTGTTTTTACAACATCGGTATTGTCGCCTTTGCCAATTCCCCATCCGTCGAGGATCATCAGTAAGGTTTTTCTTTTAATTGTTGTCATATTCTAATGAATTTTATTGCTGAAATTTTAAGCGCTGCAAAATAGTGAGTTTTACACACATCACAAAACAGTTTCATTTGTTTTCCAACAAACTTAAACTTCATTTAAAAGCTTTTGTTTAAATGGGTTTTGTTTTTATTTTTTCGAATCTTTTAAAGCATAATTCGCTTGTTTTTTATACTTACCAATTATTTTTTTTACTTTTTTGTGAAAAACTATTGTTGTTTTTAAAAGTTTTGTATTTTGCCCCCTATAAAACATGCTGGTTTTTGAGTATCGAAATGCTTGCAGTAGTGATGTTTAAAATGAGAAAACAGTTAGATTAATTGAAAAGAAAACTTTAAATGATTAACAAGATGAACACATCGAAACCAAGGATAATTAAAGATTACGATAAACTTCCGGTCGATATCCAAGAACAAATCAAATTGGAGTATCCTTATGGTTTTAGCGACAACCTTATTACTTTTACCAATAAGGATGGCCTAATTGTTAGTGCTTTGCCATTCGAAACCGAAGACCGTTATTATATGGTACGCATGACTGTTAGCGAAGCTATAAAAATTGTGGAAGATGATGAAGACTTCGATGCCGATGGTACATTAAAAGAAGGTATTCGCGAAGAATATGAAAATAAATATGCCGAAGATGAGATGGATATGGATGAGGATTTCGACGATTTGGCTGACGAAGTAAGTGATGACGAAAGTGTTTTTGATTAATGTTCAAAAACAATAAAATAAAAATGGCCTTAGATTTTTCTAAGGCCATTCTAATTTCAATTGTTTCCCTCTAATAAATTAATTATCCACCCCAAAACAATAAAGCTATAAAAAATCTTCCTTCTCTTTATCGTTTAATTATATTACAAATTTATAACTACCAAAATTGATTTTTACTATTCAAAACTGTACATAATCTGTACAAGTGTTTTTATTCCGATTATTTCTTTTGTTAGGTAGCGGGCAGATTGAACTGCTTCGTTTGTTCTGAATTAACTCAACAACCACAAAGTATTAAGTGTTAACAAATGTTAAAACACAGAAAGACAGTGTTTTATGTGGTCTTAAATGGTGTATTTAAAAGTGCTTATGCATATTAAAATCCCTAACTTTGGTTTACTAACATCTAAAAAAAAGCATTATGGCCGATATGAATAGTTTTCTAAATCAAATTATAGCACGTAACCCGGGCGAGAAAGAATTTCATCAAGCAGTACGCGAGGTTCTTGAATCAATTTGGGATGTTTATTCAAAAAATCCTCGTTACAGAGAAGCTAAAATTCTTGAACGTTTAACCGAACCCGAAAGGGTTATCATGTTTCGTGTTCCGTGGGTTGATGATAGAGGCGAAGTACAGGTAAACCGTGGTTACAGGGTTGAGTTTAACAGCGCATTGGGACCCTACAAGGGAGGCTTGCGTTTTCACCCCAGTGTTACATTAAGCGTTTTAAAATTTTTGGGATTCGAACAAACTTTTAAGAATAGCCTGACCACATTGCCTATGGGAGGGGGTAAAGGTGGTTCCGACTTTAGTCCAAAAGGAAAATCCGACAATGAGATAATGCATTTTTGCCAAAGCTTTATGACCGAACTATACAGGCATATTGGGCCAAATACCGATGTGCCAGCTGGCGACATAGGTGTTGGTGGCCGCGAGATTGGATATCTTTTTGGCCAATACAAACGTATTAAAAATGAATTTACAGGTGTTTTAACAGGCAAAGGACTGGGGTGGGGCGGTAGCCTTATCAGACCCGAAGCAACAGGTTTTGGTGCAGTATATTTTGTTCAGCACATGCTGAATGATTTGGGAAAAGATGTTGCTGGTCATACTTTTGCTGTTTCGGGATTTGGAAACGTAGCATGGGGTGCAATTACAAAAATTAATGAGTTGGGTGGTAAGGTAGTAACTATTTCTGGTCCCGATGGATATGTTTATGATAAAGATGGTGTTGCGGGAGATAAAGTCGATTATTTGCTTGAGCTTAGAGCTTCGAATAACGATGTGGTTGAGCCTTATGCACAAGAATATGGTGCAAAATTTTTTGCAGGCAAACGCCCGTGGGAACAAGCTGTTGATATAGCTTTGCCCTGTGCTTGTGAAAACGAATTGAACGCCGATGATGCAAAATTGCTTGTGGATAACAATTGTTTTATGGTTGCCGAAGTATCAAACATGGGTTGTACAGCCGAGGCAGTTGAGTTGCTCAACAAAAATTTGGTTTATGCTCCGGGTAAAGCAGTAAATGCAGGTGGAGTAGCTGTTTCGGGGCTCGAAATGTCGCAAAACTCAACCCGTTACAGCTGGTCGCGCGACGAGGTTGATGCTCGCTTACACATTATTATGGGCGATATTTTTAAAACTTGTAAAAAATACGGCACCACAAATGGTAAAACCGATTATTTACTGGGTGCTAATGTTGGGGGCTTTGTAAAAGTTGCCGATTCAATGTTGGCTCAAGGTGTTGTTTAAAAGCTTTTTACCGGCATATAAACCCTGAGCAGAATAGTAAAGTATAAAATATTGTAATTAAAGTATATATGTATGTAGATTGATGGTAATTATTTTAGATTGATAGTTTTTGTTGTGTTTTAGTTGCATTTTATAATGTTTGTTTCATTTGTTTTTTGTTAAAATGTACTATATTGGTTCTAGTTTTTCCAAATAAACATTAAAAAACAAATTTTATGATGCACCCATTAGTAAAAGAATGCCTCATTGTTTTAGGCGTTGGTATCCCCATTGCAATCATTATTCTTCGAACTTTATTTAAAAACA
>DAOSWJ010000316.1:0-4064 GCA_035380005.1 Prolixibacteraceae bacterium
GTTGATAAACCCCGTTACCTGATGGGGGTTGGAACACCGGTAAATATACTTGAAGCCATTGAACGCGGTGTTGATATGTTTGATTGTGTAATGCCCACACGCAATGGGCGCAACGGAATGCTTTTCACCCAAAGGGGAATTATCAATATAAGGAATAAAAAGTGGGAGCGTGATTTTACCCCCGTCGATCCCGATGGAACTTCGTATGTCGATAAACAATACTCGCGTGCTTATTTAAGGCATCTCATCATTTCAAAAGAAATGCTTGGGGCCCAAATAGCCAGTGTGCATAATTTGGCTTTTTATTTGTGGCTTGTGGGCGAAGCTCGTAAGCATATTTTGGCAAATAGCTTTAAAGAGTGGAAGGAATTGATGGTTAAGAAATTGGTGGTTAGGTTATAACGTAAAATTAAGCAATGCATTTTCGACCGTTTACACGTTTAGATATTTACATTATAAAAAAGTTTTTGGGAACTTTTGTATTGTCGATTGCCTTAATTATGGGCATTAGCATTGTATTTGACATAAGCGAGAATATCGAAAAGTTTATCGAAAATGAGGCGCCGCTAAAGAACATTGTGTTGGATTATTATTTGAATTTTATTCCTTATTTCACCAACCTTTTTAGTGGCATGTTCACATTTATTTCGGTTATATTTTTCACATCGAAATTGGCTTTTAACTCCGAAATAATTGCTGTTTTAAGCAGTGGGGTCAGTTTTAGGCGTTTTTTGAGGCCCTATTTTATTTCGGCATTGGTAATTGCGTCGTTTTCGTATTATTTGGGCAATTTTGTTATTCCCGGAGCCAATCAAAAAATGATGGAGTTCAAATATACCTACATTAAGAAACGACCGGTAAACCGCGATCAGAACATTCATAGGCAAATTGAGCCCAACGTTTATATTTACATGGATAAGTTTGACAGCTACAGCGATTATGGCCGTAAGTTTTCGATAGAACGTTTCGAAGATCAGAAGTTGGTGTCGAAACTTACATCGGAATTCATACGTTGGGACCGTGAAAAGAAAAAATGGGTCATCAGTAATTACGTTATCAGGGATATTGACGGGTATAACGAAACCTTAACCAAAGGGGCACGTATTGATACAACACTGGCAATGAACCCCGAAGAATTCAAAAGCCAAACCGACGATATTGAAATGATGAATTTATTTGAGTTGATTGAGTTTATCGATTTGCAGAAACTGCGTGGGGTTGATGCCATTGAACAGTACGAAGTTGAAAGGCACCGACGAACGGCTGTGCCATTTTCATCGTTCGTTTTAGTGGTAATTGGCGTTGCAATGGCTTCGCGAAAGGTAAAAGGCGGGCTTGGCCTTCACCTTGGATTGGGCTTGCTGCTTACTTTTACGTATATAATGTTTCAGCAGGTAACCAAAACTTTTGCTTTGAGTGGTGCTATTACTCCTTTGTTGGCTATGTGGTTGCCCAATATACTTTACGCAATTATTGGCTATTTTTTATACAAATGGGCCGCGCGTTAAAAAATATTCTTAATTTTGCCCCGCAAATTATACTTAATCGATTCGGATTTTTTTAACTGTAAACAAAGGTTATTTAAAATCTTAATCATATGTCATTAAAAAGAAACATCCAAGATCTTCGTCAGCGAAAGATCGAAGTTCAAAAGGGTGGAGGCGACAAAG
This sequence comes from Prolixibacteraceae bacterium, assembly GCA_035380005.1. Lineage (GTDB taxonomy): Bacteria > Bacteroidota > Bacteroidia > Bacteroidales > Prolixibacteraceae > Roseimarinus. The sequence goes on from DAOSWJ010000316.1 coordinate 1,671, forward strand.
CTATTGAGAAGCAGTTGGCCATGGGTAAACTGACTGCTCGTGAGCGTATTCTCTCCATTCTCGATCCCGATTCATTTCATGAGTACGACATGTTTGTGGAGCATTTGGCCCGCGATTTCGACATGGACAAGAAAATACTTCATGGCGATGGTGTGATTACAGGTACAGGTACCATTCATGGTTCGCCGGTTTGTATTTATGCTCAGGATTTTACCGTTGCCGGAGGTTCGTTGGGATTAATGCACGCCCGTAAAATTACCAAAATAATGGATCATGCCTTAAAGATGCGTGTACCTTTAATTGGTATCAACGACTCGGGTGGTGCCCGTATTCAAGAAGGTGTAAACTCACTGGCCGGTTATGGCGAAATATTCTTCCGTAATACTTTGGCTTCGGGGGTTATTCCACAGCTATCGGTTATTTTAGGCCCTTGTGCCGGTGGTGCGGTGTATTCGCCTGCTTTAACCGATTTTGTTTTTGTGGTCGAAAATATTTCTAAAATGTTCATTACAGGTCCGAGTGTTATCAAAACCGTTTTGGGCGAAGAAATTTCGATGGAGGCCCTTGGAGGTGCCAGGGTACATTGCGAAACTGCCGGTAACGCACACTTTTATGCAAAAACCGAACAGGAATGCTTCGATCAAATTAAGAAATTGATTGAGCTGATACCTAGGAACAATACCGATAAATGTGTGAAAGTGGAACCTAAAGAACCACTCAAAAAATACAAAATCGAAAAAATTGTACCGGCAAATGCTCGCTTGCCTTACGATATTAAGGACATTATCCGTTCGATTGCCGATAACTCGGAGTTTTTCGAAGTAATGGAGTTGTATGCCCCCAATATTGTAATTGGTTTTGGCCGAATGAACGGACGCACTTGTGGCTTTGTGGCTAACCAACCTAAAGTGTTGGCCGGGGTGCTCGATTGCGACAGCTCCGATAAAGCTGCCCGTTTTATCCGCTATTGCGACTCGTTCAATATTCCGATAATTACCCTCGAAGACATGCCGGGATACTTGCCGGGTGTCGATCAGGAACATATGGGCGTGATACGTCACGGAGCTAAAATACTTTATGCTTACAGCGAAGCTACTGTGCCAAAAATTACAGTAATTATTCGTAAAGCTTATGGTGGTGGTTACATTGCCATGAACTCGCGCCACTTGCGTGCCGATTTTGTTTTTGCCTGGCCAACAGCCGAAATTGCAGTTATGGGCCCCGAGGGCGCTGCCAACATTGTTTTCCGTAAGGAAATTGAAGAGGCTGCCGACCCCGAAGCCATGCGCAAACAAAAAATTGAAGAGTACAAGGAGAAATTTGCCAATCCGTTTGTAGCAGCAGCTCAGGGTTATATCGATCAGGTAATTGAACCTTCCGAAACCCGCTCAATGTTGTTGCATGCACTCGATGTATCGGAAAACAAATCGGTTTCGATGCCGCAAAAGAAACACGGCATTCCACCATTTTAATCATTTATTGTTATGGAAAATATCGACGAAAAAGATTACGGCGAGTATCCTACACTGCTTATAGGCAGTGGTTTGTATAAAACCGAACTGACCAAAAAATTTGAGAACAGGGCCAAATGGGAGGTTCCCGATCCGCGAAAAATCATGGCGGTTATTCCGGGTACCATTCTCGACGTTTTTGTGAAAAATGGTCAGCAGGTTAAAAAGGGTGAAACTTTACTTATTCTCGAGGCCATGAAGATGCAAAATCAGATTGTGATGCCTTTCGACGGGAAAATCAAAAAGTTACATGTTGCACCCGACGACATTGTAAAAAAATTACAACTAATGGTTGAAATTGCATAAAAAAATAGGCTGCGAAATCCGCAGCCTATTTTTTTGCATAAAATTAATTCTTAAACCATCTTCTAAATCTAAAAAACCAAACTTGTATTAAAGACCATGCATCGGATAAAAAGTTTAAGCTTTAAACGTTAAAAAAAGTTATCGGTCATGTTTTTTCTCCAAAAAAAGCAATCTTCAAATTTGTTGGCCTCGGGTTCATTTCCTTTATCGAACAAAGCAAAAACTGCTGATCCACTCCCCGACATTGCTGCGTAAACCGCCCCCAGGTCATAAAGCCGGGTTTTAATTTGCTGAACCTCGGGGTGTGCTGCAAAAACCGACTTTTCGAAACGGTTTTCGATATTTACCTTCCATTCATTAACCGGTAGATTGATTGTTTTGGCAAGCGTTTTTTCGGGAATTAAAGGTTCGATGTTGGCGTAGGCCTCGGCTGTGGTAACCGAAACGGGAGGCTTAACGAGTACCAACTCATACTTTTCGATATTTAGGTTTATGGGCGTGAGGTTTTCGCCACGACCAAGAGCCAATGCAGGGCAGTCTTTGATAAAGAAAGGGCAGTCGCTACCAAGTTGGGCAG
>DAOSWJ010000317.1:0-4032 GCA_035380005.1 Prolixibacteraceae bacterium
GGCGTATTGGGTAGCGTATAAGCCGAACCGCTTAAAGGCGAATTGGTATAATACAAAGGTCCCCCCGTACATTGCGAATTCATGGCAAATACATGAAAGTAATATTCAACTCCGTTTGACAAACCTGTTGCATTAAACGTAGTGGCAACATCGCTTTGGACAACAGTTCCGTTTCCTAATGCATTACCACCCGAATAAGTAGTACCATCGACCGGATTTTCCGACAAGGTTCCGTCGGTTGTGCGAACCACAACGTAGCTGTCGGCACCAGTAGCGGCAGTAAACGAACCATTGGTTTGACTAGTACTTGCCGGTATAAGTTGCAAGTTAGTAGCTTGCACTGTAGGGGCAAAACATGCTGATGGCGGTGCCCAAGCATAAGTTAACCCACTAATTGGAAGGACTGATGAATTCAACCTACACGTTGCGCTTCGGCTTGTACCTGCAATACTTGCCTCCCAATTGGTAGAAGTAGTGCGGTTATAATAAATGTTGTAATTAATTCCCCTTAAGCCAACTTGCACAGCATAGCTGGTTGATGTATAAGACGTTGAACAATTGCCATAAACAACCTTGATTTCATTGGTACTTGTATTCAACCTTATTTGAAAATTAATTTGTTCAGCAACAGTTATTGCCTGCCGCTTAACATCCTGCCACTGAATAACAATTTCGCCCCCCACATTGGTATTGTACGATACCTTAGGTGTTCCCGATGCAGCATTACATAAGCGAACACCCATACCCGACACAGCCGCATCGTAGGCTGTCGAGCCCGATATTGGCGTATCATAAGTTGCCGAGGGGGCTGTTCCTCCAAAAGTTACAAAGCCATTACTCGAAACAGTTAGCGAAGTATAAATGTTATCCGATATTTTAAACGAAGGGATTGCAATGCTTGTAACTTCGTTATCGAAAGTACCCGACCACAAAATGGTTTCTACGGTTAATGGCACATAGCTTCCAGTTGAGCTTGAAAACTCATACGAATTTGCAGGCTGAGCAAAACTTATTGCATATACCAGCAACAAAACAAAAAAGAAAAGCAGTTTCTTCATGGCAGTAGGTTTTAATTTTAAGGTGAATTAATATATCAACATTTTTATGTTTTCGACAAATAGTCCATCGCTTACAACAACATTGTATATTCCACGTGGCGCACTAAGCATGTCAATTTCAAGCTGTTCGACATTAAATACAGTAGCTTTGCGCACTGTTTTTCCAATCAGATTATATACTATTACCTCGGTGCGAACATCGAAATTGCTTAAGTGCAACATAAATTGCCCATTGTTTGGATTAGGGTAAAGTTTAAGCTGTTTTTCGGCAAACGATTCGTCCTCAAAATCGTTAAAACCATCAACTTCAATGCTTTTTTCAACAACAGGTTCGGAGTGAACGATACTTGAAACCGCAACAGGATTACAAAAAGTTGCAGTAGTTGTTATGTATGCATTTACATAGCTGCCCGCTTGAGCACGAAACCCAGGGAGGAAACGAATAGATTGCCCGGCGATGAATTCAACAAAAGCAGTGCTTTCAATATCTACCTGCTCGCCATCGCCTGCAACAGTTATGTTTTGCAGGGCATTGTAACAAGTGCTGTGTTTTATTGATACTTTTGATAAGTGATAGTTAAGCGGCACTGTTCCCTCAACAAAAGACTCCCAGGGATGCTGTACCCCTTCGGCTACCGAACCGTTCAAGTTCGAAAACTCATGAAAAGCAAACTGACCTACCGAAAAAGCTACCGAACCATCGACAGAGGAAAATGAACCACCTGCCGAAAGCATGGCTTCCTGCGCACTTGTCTTTCCGCAAACACAACAAAGCATCGACAATACCCAAATTAGAATTATTATTTTTCTATTCATGATTGCTCTTTTTGTGTAAAGGCCCAAAAAGGCATTTACTCATTTTCATTGTTGCTTTGATATACTGTTGCATCAGCTTCGATTGCCTTACTGTACATTTTCTCAAGTTTTACCATCCGTTCTTCAACAGCACTTAAGCGACGCATGGCTTCATCGAGCTCGGCAGTTTTAGCTTGTAACTGTGCTGTGCGTTGTTCCAAAGCTTTGAGGCAAATCATTACAATCCCGTCGATATCGGCAGCGGCCAATGTGGTATCGTTGCCAATGGTGCCAATGCCATCGTTTCCGAAATGGTGATAAATCTCCTGTGCCATTGGGCCATAATGACGGTATTGTTCGGGGCTTTGGCCTTTATAGTTCCAACTGCCCAGCTTTAATTTTGAAAGGCTGCCCAAAAAATATTCACCGTTGGCAGGTAAAAAGTTTTCCTTTTTGGTTGAATCGGAAATCGAAGCCCAGCTACTGCCGCCTGCAGGCAGCGACACACCAACACTAGTAGCACTATTTGAATAAAACATGTAGCCACCTGCAAAGCGCATCATCATTTGGTTAGCAGCCGAATTTAATACTACAGCATCACCTGCTCCATAAGTTGATGCATCGCCAATTACAAAACTACCTGGCTGGCTGTTAGTTGAAGCCAAAACCCCCATTGCAGTTGAACCCAAACCACTGGCAACGGTTGTATGCCCTGTTGCCAACGAAGCATTGCCACTAGCAACTGTTAAGTTGCCTAAGGCTGTTGAAGCATCGCCATCGGCAGTAGTTTCGTTGCCCATAGCAGTTGAGGCCTGCCCATTTGATTTGGTAAGATAACCTGTAGCCAAAGCAGCGTTGAGCGTTGCCTCGGTTAGGCTACCCATGGCAACAGCATAATCGCCACTTGCAAGGGTATTACTGCCAATGGCTACCGCATTGTCGCCGGTAGCTTCGGTTCCCCTACCAATTGAAATAGCGCGTAAACCCGAAGCCAAGGCCTCGTAACCTACTGCAAAAGAATAGCTTCCATTAGCACTAGACAAATATCCCATCGCAATTGAATTATCGCCTTGAGCTATTGTCTGATTACCAAATGCTACAGAATATAAACCATTTGCTTGAGTAGTTCTTCCAGCTGAAAATGAAAAATTCCCATTTGCAATAGATTGATCACCACAAGCAAAAGAAAAAGCTCCTTTTGCTTGTGTTTCCGACCCTAGTGCAAAAGAAGCATTTTGAGAAGCAATATTATTATAGCCAATCGCACAAGAATATGTGCCACTAGCTTGGTTATTACTACCTATTGCAGATGAAAATGCCCCCCCCGCTATTGATGAACTTCCTGTTGCAAATGAAGAAATACCTTCTGCTGTTGTGGAGTTGCCAAGCGCAGTGGAATAGTCGCCTGAAGCTGTTGTATTGTATGATAATGCAACCGAATAAGCGCCAATATTTTCATTGTTCCACTGTGCACCTCCTACTGTCCCTGCCCTAAAACTCGATTTTTTGGGATACCAAATAAATTTAGTTCCGGAGCCAACTAAAGAGAGATCAACACCGCTATTATAATAACCCGTTGATACAATTCCATCGAAACCGCTTACGGTGAGCGGTCCGTTGTCGGCCACTATGTTTTGTCCATTATCGTAAGCATCGTCGAGGCTAATACTGTTCCAATTATTAACATCGGTTGTAGTAATTTGACTGGCTGGCGAGGCATTAAAATCGGGATCGGCTTCGTTGCTTACGGTTAAGGCCTCTTTGGCCAATAAGGCATAAGGGGTTGATGAAATATCGCTTGTGCCCACTAAAACGAAGCTTGTGCCTCCGGCAGGATCTACCTCAACTTTGAGCCGGCGAGTTGATTTGTTGTTCTCCCAAACAATTGCATCAAAAGTTCCCAAAACAGGGGTGCCTCCACCTATAAATAAAGTAACCAAACCATTTTCGTTGGTTGTAACGCTATGCGTTTCGGTATACAAATCGGAAATCACACCCCCAATTGTAGTTTTGCTTTGTATTGTTATTCGCAAACTTACATTATCGGAAACAACAAGGTTGCCTGAATTATCGCGTATTACAGCCTGGTAGCTTATTCGTTGTGGTACTTGTGAGAATACTCCAAACCCCAAAAACAGAACAAGCATTAATATTGCTATTTTTGAATAATGTACCATTG
>DAOSWJ010000318.1:0-4030 GCA_035380005.1 Prolixibacteraceae bacterium
TTGGACTATAATTCATATTAACGGCAACACCACAATGGTACAATAAAGTAGCCACTGCATTGTTAGCTTCAGTAACATTATTGGGCATTTGGCTCCATTGATAAGTTGTAGCACTAAAATTGGCACTTTGTGTACCATACGTTGGATGATTGTAAGAATACGAACCTGTTCCGGTACTTGGGAAACCCCAATACTTCATAATTTGAGCCATTGCAGTAGCCGTACATCCTGCCCAAACCCGGTCACAAGGCCCTGCTGAATCAACAGGGCATAGCTCGTTGTAAAAACAGCCCTGGTTCCAAGTAGTTTGTAATAAGGGAGCTACAGATGTAGCTGTTGATTTCAAAATTGGAGTGGCATCGTTGAGGTTTTCCCACTGCTCGGCCACAGTACTTTCGGGCAGTGTTTGGTTTTGCTTTATAAATTCGATTTCTTTTTTGCGGTTTTCCATCCAATTTACAAAAGCCGGCGGTTGGTTATCGGCATTAAATTCACCATGTAACGAATAACCTAAAATTGGCCAAACTCGCTCATCAGCTGCAACTATAACAAAACCAGTGTTATTAGCGTTGTTAACCACATAATAAAGGGTATCGTTGTTCTGCCCGGTAGCCGAAAGGGGCACGTTTTTTTCTTCGCTTGGTTCATCACTAACTGCCCTAAACGATTGGCCGCTCATTTTAGCAAAAAAGTTTTGGGCTATATTTTTAGCATCGCTTTCGCTTATGCTTTGGGCAAACAAACTGCCTGGAAATGCAGCTGTAAGCAATACAAATAAAACTACAACGAACCTTCTCATACAATTAATTTTTAAATATCTAACTTAAAGCCGGTAGTGCTGAGAAGGAATCAGTATTAAAAAACCAAAACAAGAATAATGAATTTTCCGATTCAATTTTAATCATATAAAAATATCTATTTTTTCTGTTCTAACAATCTCTATTTTGTTTTTTGGAACATATTCCGAAAATGTTACTGTTTTTTCGGAACGAAATCCAAAAATGTTGTGTTTTTAAATAAAATCGATACTGTTACGATTGAAAGATTATTGAATAAATGATAAGACAAAAGCTCAATAAATGGAAGGCAAATTCAAATAAAAAAGGGAAGACCCTCGCCTTCCCTTCAATATCTAAATCGAAATATTTGCTAAATAATCAACATGGCATCGCCGTAGGTGCCAAAGCGGTAGCGCTCTTTAATGGCCACATCGTAAGCGTGCATCAACAAGTCGTAACCTGCAAAGCTGGCCACCATCATCAATAAAGTTGAGAGTGGCAAGTGGAAGTTCGAAATCATGCGGTTGGCAACACTAAAATCGTAAGGCGGAAATATAAATTTGTTGGTCCAGCCTTCGTATGGCTTAAGCTCACCTGCTGTAGATACCGAGCTTTCGAGTGTACGCATTACAGTTGTACCTACGGCACAAATATTTTTGCGGTTTTCTTTGGCCTTATTCACTATTTCACAGGCTTCTTCCGAAATCCAAATTTGTTCCGAATCCATTTTATGTTTGGTAAGGTCTTCAACATCGACACTTCGGAAATTGCCCAGCCCCACATGAAGGGTAACATAAGCAAATTCGGAGCCTACAATTTCGAGCCTTTTCAACAATTCGCGGCTAAAATGCAAACCCGCAGTTGGCGCGGCAACAGCACCCTCGTGCTTGGCAAAAATGGTTTGATAACGTTCGCGGTCGTCTTCTTCAACAGCACGGTTAATGAATTTTGGCAGCGGTGTTTCGCCTAAGCTGTACAGCGTTTCTTTAAACTCTTCGTACGAGCCGTCGAAGAGGAAACGAAGTGTACGACCGCGCGAGGTGGTATTGTCGATTACCTCGGCAACCAACGCATCGTCTTCGCCAAAATATAGTTTGTTACCAATGCGTATTTTGCGTGCCGGATCGACCAAAACATCCCATAACCTTTGCTCGCGGTTAAGTTCCCTGAGTAAAAACACTTCAATTTCGGCACCGGTTTTTTCCTTATTGCCATACAAACGTGCAGGAAATACTTTTGTGTCGTTAAAAATCAAAACGTCACCACTATCGAAATAGTCGATCAAATCCTTAAACAACTTGTGTTCAATTTTCCGGGTTGCCCTGTCAATAACCATCAAGCGGCTTTCGTCGCGATGATAAGCAGGATGTAAGGCGATTAACTCTTCCGGTAATTTGAATTTAAACTTTGATAGCTTCATATTATATTTTTGCGTTATGTTGTTGTTAATGTGAACGATTATTTCTTTCGTTTTGTTTATTCAATATTCAAAAAATGTAAAACTAATTACTTTGTAAAACTTAAACAATTGATTTACAAATGTTCAATTTCTTTTTCAAAATCATCAATGCTAAAAGCATTATCTGCTTTATTGTCTCCTACACGTGTGCGCCTCAATGCAGTTAAATAAGCGCCACTGCCAAGGCTTTGTCCAATATCGCGTGCCAACGAGCGCACATAAGTTCCTTTACCACAAGTAATTTTGATGCTCAGCTCAGGCATATTAAAATCAAGTACCTCAATAGCGCCGATCCAAATTTTTCGAGCTTTAAGCTCTAAATCGTGCCCTCCCCTTGCATAATCGAAAGCACGTTTACCGTTTACTTTAATGGCCGAAAAAACAGGAGGTACCTGATCCGTTTCTCCAATAAACTGCTTCAATTTCTCATTAATTAGTTCAAGGGTGATGTGTTTGGTTTCGAAGCTTTGATCTTCTTCGCTTTCGAGGTCAAAACTTGGTGTTGTTGCTCCTAGTTTTAAGGTAGCAATGTACTCTTTTTCTTCGGCTTGAAGGCTTTCGATTTGTTTTGTAGCTTTGCCTGTACACAGCACAACCAAACCGGTTGCTTTGGGATCGAGCGTACCTGCATGCCCTACTTTTAATTTCTTGATTTTAAGCTTACGGCACAATAAGTAACGCACCCTGTTCACTACGTCGAACGAAGTCCAATCGAGAGGTTTATCGAAAAGTAAAATTTCACCCTTAACGAAATCGCGGTTGAGCAAGGTTTGATCCATCAATAATTATTCTGAACAATTAAAAAGTAGCTGCTTAAAAATCAGCCGGCAAAGATAGCAATTACACCGATAACAACACAATAAACAGCAAAATAAATCAGTTTTCCCTTGCGCACAATGTTCACCATTAAACGGCAAGCCAGCAAACCCGAAACAAAAGCAGCAATAAACCCTGCAAAAAGCGGAAGCATTTCAAGTCCTTGCTGTTGCGATAAATCGCCGCTTACAAGTTTAATAAAGTTGGCGCCCAATATTGGAATTATCACCATCAGGAAGGAAAATTTTGCCAGGTTATTCTTGTTATTCCCAATTAAAAGGCCGGTAGCAATGGTCGATCCACTGCGCGAAATACCTGGTATAATGGCCAATACCTGAGCCAAACCAATTATGAATGCATCGATAAAACCAATTTTACGCTCATGCTTTTTAACGAAATAAGCAAGCGACAACAAAGTGGCTGTAACCAGTAACATACTGCCAATAAATACCAAGTTGCCTGAAAACAATGCTTCAATTTGCTCTTCGAACAAAAAACCAACAACAGCAACAGGAACTGCCGATAAAACAAGTTTAGCAACATATTGCGTTGGTTCGTTCCAACTGAACTTGAACAAACCGACAAAAAGCTCAAATATTTCTTTTCGGAAAACCACTAAAGTACTGAGTACTGTTGCACCATGTACCACTATATCGAAGCTTAGGTTGGAATCGGTATGTACACCAAAAAGTACATGCCCTATTTCGAGGTGACCACTTGAGCTAACAGGTAGAAACTCAGTTAGGCCTTGAATAAGGCCTAGTATAATTGCTTCAAAAACGGTCATAGAATTTCTATTCTTTTGATTTTGGTTTTTTCATTATGGCATAAATGATGAACAAGAAGCCAAAAAGAGCAAGCATTGGCGCTAAGGTTATGCGCCTGAAGCTAAAAACTTCGTAGTTAAAAACAGTGGGGTCGTCGCTTCCACCACCAATCATTAACAAAAAGCCAATAACAATGGCTACCAAACCAA
>DAOSWJ010000319.1:0-3989 GCA_035380005.1 Prolixibacteraceae bacterium
GGGTATATTGCAAGTTGAAGAAATCCTGCATTTGGTGCCAATTGTTCGAGTACTCAACAAAAGTATAAAGGCGCAAATTGCGTTTTACCTTATCGTTGTTGGTAATTTTAAGTTTCCATATTTCGAAAGCTTTTCCCAGCGGCACAAAATAGTTGGTTTCGGTTTTAATGTTGTTGTACTCCGACTCGATTATCGTATAAGCCGAACCGTGACGACATACCGATTTGTACTGGTCGAGCGGTTTGCCAACAGGTTGCCACGATGCAGACCAGTAGTCTTTCGAATCGCAGTCGTGCACATAAAAGTACCTTCCGGGCTGATCCATCGGAATGGCGTTAAACCTCAGGCGCATGAAACGCCCTTGTGCTGCCGACTTGTAAAAGCTGTATCCGCCGGCGTTGTTTGTAATTATTGCCCCGTACTCGGTCGATCCCAAATAGTTACTCCACGACTTAGGTGTGTCGGGACGGTCAATTACATATTCTTTCTTTTTATCGTCGAAATGTCCGTATTGCATATTTTTAGTCATTAAGTCAATAGGAATTAGTCATTAAGTTAATAGTCATTGGTCAGTAGTCAATAATCAGTAGTCAATAATCAGTAAATCAGCAGCAAAACTAATGACTTACTGACTATTGACTATTTCCTTTTCTAAAATACTTCCGAATTATTTTTGATATAGTCTATCATCTCATCAACCTGACAGAAGGCAATAGCTGTATAAGTATCGGCTGCACCATAGTAAATGGCTATTCGACCTGTTTCGGCATCGTACAGGTTAGCACAAGGGAAGGCTACATTGGGCACAAAACCTGTTGTTTCATAATCCTTCTCGGGCGTAAGCAGGTAATCGCGAGTGCGGTACAATACCTTGCTTGGTTCGTTAATATCGAGTATTACGGCGCCAATACTGTACACATAACCATTGCAGGTGCTCGATACGCCATGATAGAACAAAAGCCAACCTTCGGTGGTTTCAATGGGCACAGGGCCGGCTCCCACCTTCATGCCTTGCCACCAGCCTTGACCACCGTTGGTCATTACTAATTTGTGATTGCCCCAGTGAACCATATCGGGGCTTTCGCTTATGTATATGTTCCCAAAAGGTGTATGACCTGTATCGCTAGGGCGACTTAACAACAAATACTTGCCATTCACTTTTCGAGGGAAAAGCACACCGTTGCGGTTGTATGGCATAAGCGGGTTGGGCATGCGTACAAAAGTTTTGAAATCTTTTGTTTTGCCTAAACCTATCGATGGGCCTTTCATATCGTCGCACCAAGTTACAAAATACTCACCTTCGATTTCAACTACCCTTGGATCGTATGCATAACTGGTTGGGTTAGGCTTTCCGTTTTCATCGACCCACTCAATGGGGTCAAGGTCGAGATCAATTTTTACTCCATTGGCACTTTTGCCCGAGAAAAGGGTGGCGCGTCCGTTTTTTTGATCGGCACGGAACACGCCGGCAAATCCACCTTCGAAAGGAGCTACGGCACTGTTATAAACACGTGCGGCTTTAGGTATGGGGTTCCATCCGATAATGGGGTTGGCACTGTAACGCCACATAACATCGGTGCATCCCTGCGGTTTGTCTTCCCAAGGAATGTTGGGAAGCGCTTTTCCAATAATAGTTTTACTCATGATATCTTATTTTATTGTAGTTTGTTGTAACTCATCTGAAAAACTGCCGAACTGAAAATGGCTCAATCCGGCAGTAATTCATAAACCTATGTATATCAATTAATAATCATTTCCTATTGATCGGCCTTACGGCGCTCCCCAAGTTCAAGTTCTATTTCGGCAACCCGCTTATCGTTTAATGGGTAAGCCAACGATATTAATACTGAAACAACTCCTAAACCAGCCGGTATCAAGCTGAAGAGCAATAATAAACCACGCAAGCTATCGGGGTTTTGTGCTTCGTTGGGTTGGAATCCAACTTGCGACATTAGTGTTAGTGCCAAATAAGCACCAAATGCCCATCCGAATTTTTGCGACATGGTTGATGCCGAAAAAATAAGACCGGTTGCACGGCGTCCTTTTTTCCATTCGGCATAGTCGGCAGTATCGGCATACATGGCCCATAATAATACGCTTAAGGGGCCACCGGTGAATGAGCCAATAATTTGGAAAAAGAAAATTAAACCCAGCTGTTTTGCTGTGAGGAAGTATAAAATACCTGTACTGAAAATGGCAACAATAAAGTATAATAAGAATGTTTTCTTCTTGCCAAACTTTTTAGCAACATAAGTAACAGCCAAAACACCTAACAACGAAGCAATTTGGCCAACGGTATTAAATGCCGAAGCAAGCGTAACAAAGTCGTATGTTTTGGAGCCTAAAAAAGGCAGATTTAATTCCTGAACACCAATTACATATTTGAAATAGTGAACGGTAACACTACCTTTTACTGCAACAAACAAAATAAAAGTAATGGTTGTAGCCAACAAAATAAGCCAAGGCTTATTGGTTACCAATTCTTTTAAATCTTGTTTTAAGTTAGGTATTTGGCTTTTAGGAGGGAGCACCCTTTCGCGGGTTCCTTTAAAAGCTATGAGGAAGAATATTATAGCAGCAATACCATATACCACAAATGAAAGTTGCCAGCCTTTTTGATCGTTTCCATTACCCAAGTACTGAGCCATTGGTAACAAGGTAGCCGATACGATTATACCTGCTGCAAATGCAAAAAGAAATTTGATTGATGAAACAGAAGTTCTTTCAATTGAGCTTGGCGAAATAACACCCATCAATGCGGTGTAAGGAATATTGATAGCCGTGTAAAGCATCATTATAAGAATGAAAGTTACATAGGCCCAAATTATTTTGCCTGTCATGCCAAAATCGGGCGTTGTAAAAGTAAGCACACCGGCTATGGCAAAAGGTACACAAAGCCAAAGCAAATAAGGACGAAACTTGCCCCAACGCGATTTGGTGCGGTCGGCCAAAATACCCATTAGGGGGTCGTTAACTCCGTCCCATAATCGGCTAACAAGAAACATAGTGGCAGCTACCGACGCGGGGATTAAGAATACATCGGTGTAGAAATAAGTAAAATACAGCATAAAGGTTTGCCAGTATAACACCGAAGCTAAATCGCCAAAACCGTAACTGATTTTCTCTTTTAAGGAGAGTTTGTGGTTTAAACTGTTCATGAGTTTGATTTATTATTTATGGTTGTAAAAAGTTACTTTCAACAATGCAAGCGGCAAAACTACAATGAAGAAGCCTAGCCAAAGGGGGAGAATTGTTTCATTTACCATGCAAATACAATTCAAAATAGCCTAGCTACATCAAGAGTTCACGCTTTGATTGTCAAAAATAATACAAAGTTTGTGTATTTTTTACACAAGCTGTAAAAATGTTGTATAACAGCAAATAGGAAATCAAACAAAATGAACATTGTTCAATTTTACACTAATTGAACTTTTTCCCAAAGGCGTTTATAAGCTGCACAACTCCTAAACCTAAAATTAATCCAACAGAAGTATAAACCAGATAGATATTCATGCTAGCTGTTTTCTCGAAAAGAATAAGTATTAAAGCTGCTGCGCCAAACAGCACTAATGCTAAAATGATTTTTGAAATCAACAGGTAGGTGTTTTTACTTTTCGCCATGTCGTCATCCAGGTTGGTAAGCATTAAGTTCATAACAATTAAATTTTCAATTTTTGAATGAAAATACATTAGCACAAATTCAAATAAAAATAAAATGAGCAAACGGCACATATTTTTTAGCGAACGACCATTTTTGGGAAGTAAAGCATTTTAAAATAAATTCTCAAATGAGCCTTTCAGACATTTATGTTGTTCATTTTTTATAAATTTAGCCCAAATTTAGAACAGTATAATGGCCGGACAAAAACTGACATTGCAACAAAAGCTGCTACAAAAGCTTTCGCCGCAACAGATCCAAATGATCAAGTTGCTCGAATTGCCTGCGCTTCAGCTCGAACAACGCATTAAACGTGAGCTCGAAGAGAATC
>DAOSWJ010000320.1:0-3918 GCA_035380005.1 Prolixibacteraceae bacterium
TGCAAAGAAAAACCATTCTTTTCCTTTTTCCAAATATTTTTTCAAAGTTTTTTTGCAAAAAAAAACAAACATCAGAAATTCAAAATATTAGGACTTAAAAATAATTTTAAAAAATTCATTATTTAGAATTCAAGAAGGTTTTAAATACAAAATAACATTCAATCGCATTCAATCTACTTATAAATGCATTTATACGCACAGTCTGATTTAATAAGCAATTTAAAAGATGAATTCTGGGGAACAATAAATGTTTGGTATGCACCAAAAGTCTTCCATTCACTTTCGCCGGGCAGCAAAACAGTCATCTCGCCCGAGACCACTGTCATGTATTCAACACTTGATGTACCAAACTCATATTCACCTTTAGCCATTACACCAATAGTTGCACGTCCTTCTTCATTTTCGAAACTTAAGCTTACTACATTACCTTCGAAGTACTGATTTGTTTTAAACATGTTAAATTCAATTTTGATTGTTTGTATAAAATTTAGCCCAAAATAAATAGTTAAAGCAATATGTAAATCGATTTTGACAAAAAAGCACAACAAGAATTAACATATTTATGACAAATGCGAAACAAGGAATTGATATATTTCACTTGAAAAAAAACTGCCTTAAAAAAATGCATAATTTTGGAGAAACCAAATCGTAATTCAAAATGCCTATACCTACCAGTAGAACAAAAGAGAATGCTAAAATCATAATCGACAAAAACAAATGTACAGCTTGTGGCCTATGTGTTGAAGCTTGCAGCGATTTTAGCTTAATGATTATTGATAATACATTGGTTGTAAACCCAAATCCGGCTTTTGGCTGCATAGGTTGCGGTCATTGTATGGCTGTATGCCCGCATGAAGCCATTAATATTTTAGGCAGAACAATTAGTTCATCCGATATGTACAACCTTCCGCCCGAAGAAAACAAGGCTAAATACGAACAATTATTAACTCTTTTGGAACATCGACGAAGTATAAGAAAGTTTAAAGATAAAGCTGTTGAAAAAGAAAAAATTAACAAGATTATTGAAGCTGCGCTAACAGCCCCTATGGGTTTACCCCCATCGGATGTACATTTACTTGTAATTGAAGGCAACGACAAAACACATGCTTTTGCTAAGGATTT
Source organism: Prolixibacteraceae bacterium (assembly GCA_035380005.1). GTDB lineage: Bacteria > Bacteroidota > Bacteroidia > Bacteroidales > Prolixibacteraceae > Roseimarinus. The sequence goes on from DAOSWJ010000320.1 coordinate 1,123, forward strand.
TTGCAATTACATTGAACGGATGAAATGGTTTGTTTCACCATGGTTTCTAACTTTGATGCGCCCGTTTTGGGGGAAAGCCAACGACGAAATGTTTCGTGGTTTTATAAGGCCTACATTTAAAGTATATACCGAAAAAATGAAAGAAGGGAAAAATGTAGTTAATTACGACCCGCCCTTGTTGATGTATTTTTATGGTTCACCCTATACCGACCCTGCCGACCCTATTGTTGCGGCAACTTATGCAATGATTGCTGCTGAATCGCTTGGATTAGGCACCATTATGCTTGGTGCCGTTCATCCATTAATCCAAAATGGCAAGCAGGCAAAAAAATTCAGAGAAAAACACGGCATAAGGTACGCTAGCCGCGAGGGTTTGTTTGTAGCTATTGGCTATCCGCATTTTAAATTTAAAAAAGGAATTAAACGCACTTTTGCCGCAATTGATTTTTCAGCAAATGAAAAAATGGCAAACAACTAAAGGAACTATTGTTTTTAAGTTTGTTTCGGAACAAAGCAGTTTCAGTTATCGCCATTCGCGCATGTATCTGAATCCAAGGTAAGGATTGTAATTATAAGCGTCCAAGAAATTTCGGTTGGTTACCCTGCAAAAAATGGCATCGTTGCTCCAACTTCCACCACGGTTTACCCTAACATTGGGTCCGGTAAGGCACATTGGATCAAGACTGCGGTCGTTAATACGGTAAAACTGGTTATTGTACTTATCGTAACACCATTCCCAAACATTGCCGCACATATCGAATAAGCCAAGCTCGTTAGGCATTTTACGGCCAACGGCCCACACATCGCCATGCGAGTTATCGACAAACCAACCAACATCACTCATATAATAAGCACCTGCATAAAGGTACAAATATTCGTAATCGTCGCCCATTTGTCCTACCACCTTTCGTTTTGCATAAATGCCACCCCTTGCGGCATACTCCCACTCTGCTTCGCTAGGCAATCGGCCACCCGCAGCTTTACAAAACATTTGTGCTCCTGCCCAGCTTACATTAACAACCGGATAATTGTCGTATCCGTATTCAACCGAAAACTTGCCGGTGAATTTATTCCGATTGATGCGTGTCATAGGATGCTCAAGATCGATAATTTTTATTCCTTCGAACTCGCCCAAGCTATCGCATTTCAAATCGTTCAAAAAAATTGCAAATAGATAATTGGTAACTTCATACTTGCTGAGCAAAAAATTTGAAAGACGTATTTTATAAGCAGGCCGTTCGTCTTCGTCGTAATAATCGTTTCCAATTTTAAATGTACCCCCTGCAACACGTACCATATCAATAAACAAGTCAACCTCATCGGGGTAAAATATCTTAAAAACGACTTCGCGGTGATAAATAATTGAATCAACAATATCTGTTGTGTCAATTTTTATATCGCATAAAACATCAAAAGGGAGCTGTGGAATTATATCTGCCGGGTCGAAAATGCGAACATAAACAGTATCGTACACCAGCATCAACATTGAATCGAGAAAGGTATTCTCCATTCCGTTAAAATACGGTATCGAATCACCAATTTGCCATGGAGCATCGCTAAAAATTGCCGTCAAAACCGAATCGGCCTGAAATAAATCTCGGCGTTTATCGGCCAGGATCTCATCAACTTCCCAAAATTCAACATTGGCAACCGTACTAATTGTATCGGGTATTGGAATATTTGATATCGAATCGGTAATTATTTCCCTATCGGTAATATTATCATTATAATTCAGATTTATACTGTCGATAATACCTGCCAGCGAATCGGGGACAACAGGAAAAAGCACATCTATCAATTCGGAATTTACCAAATATTTTTGGGCAACCAAAAAGGTATCGTACTTTGGGGGTTTTGCATTAATCAGTTCAATGGGAACAGCCAACTCACCACTTTCAATATAAAAAGTTTCGCTTATTATAATTGTATCGAAAAATTCAACAACAGTTTCACGAATATTTGAACGTATCAAAACAGTAGTATCCAAATCGGCCTGATTGGGTCTACCAGCAGGCACCAACTTTTTTTTTGTTTGATCGAAAACCGGCTTGTAGAAATTGGCAACAGGTTGCTCTGCAGTTTTGCAAGTTACCATTACACTAACAAATAGTATTAAAAAGAATACAAATTGAATAAGCTTCATTATGCTGATCTCTTTTTTATTCAAAAATAAGCCTGATTAATTAAAAAATGAACAGAAAAATTGAAATGTTGCACAAATGTTATAAACAACGCTAGTTTAGCAATCTTTGTTATCTTTGGGCAATAAAATTGGAAACGTTATCATGAGCAAATTACCAAATATCGAAGGAAAAACAATTGTTGAAACGCTCAAGTTTTTATGTGAGCAAAATGAGGGCAAAGTAGTATTTACAACCAGCTTTGGCTTTGAAGACCAAGTTGTTACTGACATTATATGCACCAACAACCTTCCTATTGAAATTGTAACACTCGACACCGGAAGATTATTTGAAGAAACCTACAAAGTATTTAACCGTACCATCGAAAAGTACAACATCCATATAAAAACGTACCATCCATCGGGCAATGAAGTTGGTGAATTGTTAGAAAAAAAGGGGCCATTTAGTTTTTACGAATCGGTTGAGAACCGAAAAGAATGCTGTTACATCAGAAAAGTTAAACCACTGCAAAATGCACTAAGTGGAAAAATGGTTTGGATAACAGGTTTACGTGCCGAACAAAGCGAAAACCGACAAACCCTCGACCCTATTCAGTGGGACAAAGGCTTCGAAATAATTAAATACAACCCTTTGCACGATTGGACACTCGAAAGTG
>DAOSWJ010000321.1:0-3916 GCA_035380005.1 Prolixibacteraceae bacterium
CAGCTCCGCTAAAAAAGTGGCTTAAAAATTTTGAAATTAACAGAGTATATGACTAAAGAAAACCTAAAGGCTGGTTTTATTTCATTATCAGCCTATTTGCCGGCAAAAAAGCTTTCGGCAGCTTTCACAGCAAAGCTGATCCGCTTTTTGCAAACACATACCTTGCTACCCGATGAGTATGTGAGTTATATTAAAGAAAACCAACAATTGCCCGGTAGTGTAGAGACCAATGACGAAGGGTGGCGCAATAAACCTTGGTTTGAAGCGTGGGTGAACAGTCTTTCTGAAAAAAAACAAAAAGATCCTTTTCAAGGGGCGGTTGAAAGAAGGCGTGTGCCTCTTGATCCTGACTCAGTCAGGAACTCAGTTTATCCACATCCAATGTTGCCTTCCGATGCCGAGACACTTGCATGTGCCATGGCAATTTGTTCGGCTAATGTAAATCCCGATGAAATTGATTTGGTGATGTCGCACTCGCAGGTGCCCGATCATCCGCTTCCCTAGAATGCTTCACTCATTCAACATAAATTAATATTGAAAAATGCAGGTGCTTATGGAGTAGATACTTGTTGCTCGTCGTTTGTTACCATGACCGAAGTGGCTGCTTCGTTGGTACAATCAGGTGCTAAAAAGAAAATTTTAGTGGTATCGAGTTTTATCGATTCGCATGTGCTCGACCGATCGACGCATTTTAGTGTCGATACCGGTGATGCCGCAGTGGCAGCTATTGTTACACTTACCCCCGATGCAAAGGGCTACTTGGCTTCACACTCGCTGAGCCACGGTAGCCGTCACGATGGAATTATTTACCAACGCCGTTCGCCTTTGTTGCTAAAGCGCTTAGATTCGGGACCCGATTATTCGCAAATGTTTACCACCTTTTATAACCCCGCAGCAAATAAAGAAATTGCTAAAAATGCTGCCAGCGATTTAAAATTTGTTGTTGATAAAAGTTTAGAGAAAGCTGGGTTAAAAGTAAGCGATATCAATTTGTTAGCTACACATCAACCGGTTGTTTGGGCTGGTGAAGTTTGGCGCGAATCAATTGGCGTACCACCAAACAGGTTTCATCAAACTTTTGAGAAGTATGCCAATATTGCTACTTGTTCGGCAGCTGTTAACTTGCTCGAAAGCATTGAGCTGGGATTGGTTGCATCAGGCGATAAGGTCATATTTGCTTCGTCGGGAGCCGGCGAAAACCATATAAGCATAATAATGGGAACTAAGTCAAGTGCTCATCAATAATGTATTAGAAAATTCTTATCAAACCACATATCAATTAGAAAATGAATTCAGTAGAAATTAATCCTGTATTATCGGGCAGCAAAGCTGTGAAACCGATAAGTTCGGTTGGAATTGTAGCCATTGGCATGTATGTGCCTCCGCGTGTTGTTTCGAACAACGAGTTTGTGAATGTACACTTAACACCGCACGAAGAGGCCTTTTTTGGAACCGATCCGCATTTTGCTGAAAACAAGCGTCGTGTGGCCGAAAACGAATCGGCTATGGAAATGGCAGTAAAAGCAGCAAAAAATGCTCTTGAGCAGTACAATATCGATCCGGCAACCATTGATTTGGTATTGTTCACTTCGAGTTGTAAAGATTTATATCGTTTGGCTCCTCCAATTGCTAATTATGTGCAAACCAATGTTGGAGCTGTGAACGCCAATTCGTTTAATATCGATTGTGGTTTTAACGGTTGGCTACCTTCTGTTATAACAGGCGCTTCGTTTATTTCGAGTGGCTTTTACAAACGGGTGCTGGTTGTTACCGGCGAAACTATTGTTTCGAGTATGGATTCACGCGAGAGCGAAACTTTGTTTATGGGCGATGGTGCCGGAGCAGTAGTTCTTGAACAGGTTGCCGAAGGTGATGGGATGCTTTCGTTCCATTTGATGTCGAAAGAATGTGAATCGGCGGCAGGTGTTAAGGTGCATGGAGGTGTTCAATTCAATGGAAATGAATGGAAAATCAACCCTTATTTGTATGTAATGCCCGGAAGTTTCGAGCGTGATATTTCTGCATTGGAAAAATACATACCTCATTCAATTAAAGAAAGTTTGAAACTGTTGCCAATGAACACTAATGATGTAGATTGTTATGTGTTTGGCCAACAGTTTTTTGGGCTAAATGTTATTTGGTCGCGCGAATTGGAGGTAGATTACTCGAAAGTACACGATACAATATGGGACTATGCTTGTATGAAATGTGCCAGCATTCCGGTAACACTTGCCGACGCCGTTCAGAAAGGACGAATTAAAAAAGGCGACATTGTAGCTTTTGGCGATCAAGGAGCCAATTGGTCTATTTCGTCGGCTATTTTCAAATGGTGTATCTAATTCATGTTGCTTTATGGCAACTAAGTAATTGATGTTTATAATAAAAATAAACGCTAAGGCCTGGCAGTTTTTACTGTTGGGCTTTGGCGTTAAAACCAATAATAAATTTTTCACTAAAACATAAAATATTATACCATGGACAGAACACTATTATTTGCACTTGTTCTTTTATGTATTGTTCCTCCCTATTATTTGGCTATGAGGTTGTTGTTTAAGAAAACAATTGTTTTCAAGTTGGGCATTTTTATGTTGCTCATTTTTTTGAGTATGCCTTGGGCTGCCTTTTTTGTGGCCGACAAAGGCTTTGGTCACATTTGGTGGGCTGTTCCTTTTTGTTTTGTATTTATTTTTACCACGTTTTATCTTTTTCTGAAACAAATCAAAAGCCCATTGAAAAAGCTCTCCGATCGGATTAATCAAATTTCGAATGGCAACCTGATGGTTGATTTTTCGGACTTGGATTTAAGTGGCGACCATGAAATTGCTGAAATTTCGAAATCGATTATTCTACATGCCGAAAAACTTAAAGAAATAATCAACGAGATACAGGCTACTACGCACCACTTAAAAACTTCGAGCAACGAGGTAAACCAAAGTTCACAAATGCTTTCACAAACAGTAAGCGAGCAGGCTGCATCGACCGAAGAAATATATTCGTCGATGGAACAAATGATTGTAAATATTGAACAGACTACCAACAATGCAAAAAAAACCGATCAACGTACCGAAGAGTTGCGCTTGCAATTGGAGCAGATGCAAAAAACTACTGCCGAAAACAAAAAGGCTGTCGATATTATTGCTAACCGCATAAGCATTGTGAACGAAATTGCATTTCAAACTAATATTTTGTCATTAAATGCAGCAGTTGAGGCCGCACGTGCCGGCGAAAACGGAAGAGGTTTTTCTGTTGTTGCCGGAGAGGTAAGAAAGCTTTCGGAGCGCAGTAAAGAAGCAGCTTTGGATATTCATCAGCTCTCGACACAAAGTGTTAAAACGGCCGAAGCTTCAGAGGAAATTTTTGTTCTTACATCAAGCCAAATACAGGATATGATTTTGGCAATGAGCGAAATAGCTGCTGCTTCGAATGAGCAAAATATTGGGGCAAATCAAATAAACACTGCTCTTGAGGAATTGAATGGAACCATTCAGGGGACAGCATCATCGGTTGAAGAATTGGCACAAATGGCCGAAATTCTCAACTCATTTGCATTGAAAATTACTAATTTAATGTCATTCTTTAAGATTGAGCAGAATTAAAATCGTTTTGCCAGTAAATTAGTAAGATTGTGATGCTTTTATTTAATCTTTAAATACTGGCAGTGCCCCAAGCCATACCGATAGAGTAAGGCTTGGGGAGACTTGCTATTCATACCTGAGTGCTTCAACGGGATTTCTTGATGCAGCCCGCCAGCTTTGCCAACTAACTGTAAGCAAAGCAATTCCCAAAGCCAGTAAACCTGCCAGCGCAAAAATCCACCAGCTCAGTTCGGTTTTATAGGCAAAGTTTTGCAGCCATTTGTTCATGGCGTAATAAGCAACTGGTGTGGCAATTACAAAAGCAATGGCTACCCATTTTA
>DAOSWJ010000322.1:0-3891 GCA_035380005.1 Prolixibacteraceae bacterium
AGGTACAAACATATTCACACAAAGCCATGTCTTCTTCTAAAACTTCGTAAATGCCCAATTGTTCCATTTTGTCGAAATCGTTAACAATAATCGATTTGAGCAGGTAAACCGGTAATATGTCCATTGGCAGCACTTTTTCGTATTGACCCGATACTACAAAAGCCCTTTCGCCACCATGCAGGTTGGCATCGAGTATGTATTCTTTTTTAGGTAACAATTTCGAAAAGAAAGTTTTGCTGGCACTGAATTTTGTGAAGCCCGGGGCAGCCCATCCAAATGCTTCAATTTGGTTGCCTTCGGGAATAACCGATATTTGGTTGTGGAAGAATCCTAAATAACCATCGACTTCGATTTGGGTACCGGTGAGCACATTGCCCGAAATTATTCGTTCGCCGGCTTTATTTTGTGTTTTGCCTTTGAGCAAGTTTTGAACCGAACAACCGCTTACCACTTTGTAATATTGTGGCTTTTCAACCTCGGAGCCGGCAAGTGCTATTGTTTTCGATAAGTCGAGTTTGCCTGTTTTAAACAAACGGCCAATGAACAAAACAGCTTGCAAGCTAAGTGTCCATACAACATCGCCTTTGTTTATTGGTGCTGTTTTGTGAATTTGAATGCCAACATTGCCTGCCGGGTGCGGACCATCGAAATGGTTGATTTCAACACCTTTGATCGATCCGAATTTGGAACCTTGGCGTAAACCCAAATAAACCTTTCCCGATGTAAGTTTCGTTAATGCATCGAAGCCGGCTTGCAAATTTTCGGTTTCGGAAGCAAGGGTAAACTCATAGTCGGTAGCTAATGGTGCCGAGTCGAAACCACTAACGAATATGTCGCGCGGAACGATTTTGGTCGATGCCACAACACCAAACGGACGCTGTACAATAAAAGGCCATAAGCCGCTTTTGAGCAGGGTTTCTTTTACTTGTTCGCCTTTGAGCGACTTAGGTTCGGCTACCGGAAAGGTTTCCGATTCGAACTTTTCATCGCTTTCAATTTCGACTTCAAGAATACGGCGGCGTTCGCCCCTGTTTATTGCTACAACTTTACCGCTTACGGGCGATGTGAACACCACCTCGGGCTGGCTTTTGTCAATAAATAAAGGGCTGCCGGCTTTGATCGTATCGTCGGCTTTTACCAAAAGCTTTGGTTTTAGCCCCGGAAAATCGGCAGGTTTTAAGGCGTACAATCGCTCAGCAGGTGTATTGCCAATAATTGCTTCGGCCTTGCCTTTCAGTTTAATATCAAAACCTTTTTTGATCTTAATAGTTTTCGACATTGCAGATTCTTAATTTTAAATTTTTTGAACGACAAAGGTAAATAATTTGACAAATTTAGGGGAAACATCACCCTAAATATCCAGATGTTTATCAGTGTTTTTTGTGCTTGATTGCTGTTTTATGTGATCTTTTGCTTTTTTGGGCATAATTTGTGCAATAATTTTGGCTTCAATTATTCTTTTAAAAAGACTTATTTGTATGATAATCTTTCGTTTTATTGTTCGTTATACATTGTAACAATTAGTTTGGCCATAAATATTAATTTTGTGTGAAAAAAATAGCAATGAATTTAATCCGTACAGTTTTTGTATTGTTTTTGTGCCTTTTAAGTTATTCGGGCAAAGCTGTTCGCTTGCCCCAAGTGATTGAAAACACCATTTATTCCGATAATATCAAAACAGTTGAAATGTATCGCGATGGATCGCGCCTTTCGAACCCTGTTTTAACCCTAAACAGCGAAGAACAATTGTTGTTCAGTTTCGACGACCTGAATAATGAAAAGGCTGATTACTATTATACTTTGTTTCATTGCGATCGCAATTGGAATGTTTCGCGAATTGGACAACAGGAATACCTGAGCTCGTTTACCGATTTCCCAATTAATGATTTTGATTTCTCGCGGAATACTAACATGAAATACATTAATTATTGGTTGTATTTACCCAATAACGATGTGCCCATTACGCTTTCGGGCAATTATGCTTTGGTTGTTTTTAATCGCAACGAACCCGATGTGCCGATTATAACCTGGCGTTTTTATGTTGTTGAACAACAGGTAAGCATCGATGCACGCATAAAAAGGGCAACTCACGATCCGGTAAATGGCGAAAACCAAGAAATTGATTTTGTAGTGAAACATGGTAATTTCCCAATTCAGAATCCACATACCGATGTAAAAGTTGTTATTAGTCAGAATAATAGAACCGATAATGCCATAAATGATTTGAAACCATTGTTTGTTAGTAATGGTGTGCTCGAATACGAGTACGATATGGAGAATTCTTTTAAGGGCGAAAACGAATTCAGGGCTTTTGAATTTCGAAGTTTCAATTATCCGGGCGAAGGAGTCGATGCAATAAGCCTGCATCCGCCTTTGTATCATGTAACATTGTTGCCGCATATTCCGCGTGTGCAAAAACCTTATAATTTTTATAAAGATTTAAACGGAAATTTTCATGTTGAGGTGCTTAACCGCAATTATCCCGACATTGAAGCCGATTACATGTTTGTGCATTTTACCCTGCAGGTAAACAAGCCTTTATTGGGTGGTGGTATTTATGTTTTTGGTAAGCTAAGCAACTGGCAATGCACTAAACCGTACGAAATGAAGTACAACATGGAGAGCGGACAATACGAGCTTGCTCTTTTACTCAAACAGGGATATTATAATTTTACCTATGCCTACAAAGATTATCAGTCGGGAATTGTAAAACCCTATAACCTCGAGGGCAGTCACCATGAAACCGAAAACGATTACTATATATTTGTTTACTATGGGCGCATGAACGACCGCTACGACCGATTAATTGGCTACCGAAGGTTTAATTCGTTGGCCGATAGGGGGATGTAAGGGTGTTGTTGTTGCCTCAGAAATAATTCAAAAAGTACCCTGTACTTTTTTTCCTATTATGAATAAAAATTAAAGTAATAATGAACTTTTTAATTCTTTTTTTTGATAAACACCTCATCTAATTATATCTAAAGGCATATAATTTATTTCTTAATCTGCCTATTATATCTTTTTGCATATAGTTTCGTTTTTTTACCATGAATTATACTTAAAAGCATATAATGAAGCAATTGGCAGAATTTGTAAAAGAACGCAGGAAAGAGGTCAATCTTACGCAAGAAGAATTTGCAGAACGTGCAGGTGTTGCACTAACTGTTATTCGCAAAATTGAACAAGGTAAAACAAATTTGAACTTGGATAAAGTGAACCATGTTTTAAAAATGTTTGGACATGAATTAGCTCCGGTAAAAAGTAAAGACATGATTGAATGAGACAGGGTAAGGTATAATTCTATGCAAAATGATTGTGGGTTATATGTTTATATTCAGTGTCTTAACTCGAATGTGCTTTGTGCGTATGCACACGGAGAAACAGCCCGCAATCCACAAACTAATAATTTCCCGTTTCCATTGTGATGCATTAAGCTTACTGAACCGAGGAATTATTATTAACAAAGGTAACCAATGCAACCTTTATAAAAGCTATTGTTACATGCGTTTTTCAACGCTTTTTAATAATGGCTTTTTTAACTTAATAATTTTCTGCACAAATAAAGTTTACTTTTAAATTATTTTATTAAACTAGCCTTGTTTTAATTAACATGTTTACAGGCGTTTACGCACTGTGAAAAAAGTTCTCTGTATTAATCCCTTATTAATCAAAGCTTAAAAGCAATTTAAACTAAACGGCAAACATTCTATTTTATAATATTTCCTGCTCGAAAATTTAATTTAGTAATTGCTTTTTGTTGGTTTTAAATGAATAAAAACCGAATGAATATGCGGTAAAAAGTTGTGTGTGTTCGGTAAAGGAAAATATATAAAGGAGTTACAGCCTATATAAAAAAAGACTTTCAGACAGCCCAGAAAGTCACCGGCAGAC
>DAOSWJ010000323.1:0-3882 GCA_035380005.1 Prolixibacteraceae bacterium
ATAGCCTTCAAAAACAAGCCCCTCGCCTTGCACAAACGAGTCGAATTGTGGGTTTACGAAGATGTTTTTGGGTTGAAGTTCGGATTCGGTAGTGTTTAAATAGTAGCACATTGGTCCATTGGCATACAAAAGTTTGCCCTCGGTGCTGAAAAGCCCCATAGCAACCGAATGCCCGTTAGTTGATAAAGAGCAAATCAGGTCGGACCAGCCAGCGAAATGATAGTTCGAATTGTTCATTTTATTTACATTCATCTAGAATGTTGTCGCAAATTAAAATCATTTTTTTTGCCACAAATTCACGAATTATTATTGTTGCACCGGTGCGACTAATGCGAGAAACATTCGTGAATTAACTAACGTTGAATGTTGTTTCGTGGCAAATTAACATTTTTCAATTACTTAATAATTCGTTTGTGATTAAGGCTTAACTCTCCAAAATTAACGATCAATGATAGTCTGCACCCCGAAACACTTAAATAATTAAGGGCTTGTGCAACTGATTTCTCATATATTTCTGAAACGGCTTTTACTTCCAGAATTATTTTATCATAAACAACAAAATCGGCATAAAACTTATGGGGCAATATTATCCCTTTATAATTGACTACAAATTCTTTTTCTCTTTCAAATGGGATACCAGCTAACCTAAACTCATATTCTAGGGCGTCTTTATAAACAATTTCCAGAAATCCTGGCCCGAGGTTATTGTGCACTTCCATACACAAACCGATAATTTTGAAGCTTTCATACTTGTAAATAATCTCAGACATTAAATTCCTTTTAAAAACATTTAACGAAAAATTGTTTCGAATGCAAGTTAATATTTAAGCCACAAATTCACGAATTATTTTAAGTGCTGCACCTGTGCAGCTAATCTAATGCATTGCCCGAACTAAATGAAGCAAACAAAGGCTTGTAATTCGTGAATTCGTGGCAAATAAAAATAACATCGGAACAAAGTTCAGCGTTAGTTATTACACTAATTTATCCCGATAATATCGGGATATGAAAATTGATGATGTGTAGTTTGATAATTTACTCATTCTTTTTTAGGTAAATTCAACTTAATTTTTTAAGCCACGAATTCACGAATTTATTTCTTGTTACTTTTTGAAGGAATATTGTGTTTTCATTTTTATTAGTGCATTAGCTATCGCTGAACGTTGTTTCGTGGCAAATATTTTTTTGGTCTTCATTTTAATGTGCCGACAAAGGTGCATCCAAATCCTCCTCGGCTAATTTGTTAAAAATAGGGATGTTGATTTGCATCCAGTTATAATACGGATAAACTTCGGAAAAGCATTCGGGCGAAAGCTCTTTTCTGTAAATTTCAATCCACGTATTCAGTTGCGCTGCCCAGTAGGTTGATGCAAAACTGCGCGAACGGTAAGCCCTGAAAACCCACAAAACGGTATCGACCAACACTTCGGGCTGATGCTTTTTGAAAATGGATTCGAGAAAACGTGCGTGATTGGCGTGGTTGTCCTTCATCATTTCAATATTCGATTCGCCTACCATGGTTAAAACGTCGGGGCGTGCCAGCATTTTTTTGGTTCATTGTACTAACCAGGTAGTCGCGTTTGGAAGCAAATTCTTCAACACTGGTTTGGCTTACCTGTGTAAGCTGTGTGGCTGTATTTAACAAATATTCTTTATTCATAACGGTTGTTATTTTCGGTTTAATGAATCGATAAATTGTTCGAGCATGTTTAAATCGGAAAGCATTACCAGTTTAGGTATTTTTTCGAGCTCGTTGTTTGTGATGCGGGTGAATGCTTGACCGCCAACGAGTAATAGGATTTCGGGGAATTCGGTCCTAATGGCTTCAACCATTTTCACTAAATTGGCATAGTTGAAGTAGATGCTGAGTGATATGGCTACTACGTGGGGTTCAGTTTGGTGAATAAACTTAATAAGTTCGCCGGTTGGGATACCTGGTCCCAGAAAAAAGCTTTCCCAGCCTTTCATCTCGAACATATCGGCCACCATTTTAATGCCCACCTGGTGTTTTTCGCCTTCTACGCAGGCCACTACCACTTTTTTATTGGTGCGATCGGATGAGATAATTTGTTCGAAAAGTTCGTTCAGGATACCTTCGGTAATGGCCGTAGCCATGTGCTCGGTGGCAACGGTAATTTTGTTGTTCTCCCAAAGTTTTCCCACCTCGTAAAGTGCAACTTTAAACACCTTTTCGTACAGGTCTTTAATTGATGGGTTTTGGGCAAGGTATTCATGCGCCAATGCCGAACATTTAGCCCTGTCGCCTTTTAGCAAACCTTGCAAGAATTCATTCGTAACATTATCCAACTCAGTAGAAGCCATATACCCTGTTTTTTAAAACAACAAGTTAATGAAAAAAGAAAAACAACAGTGCCTTATTAATTAATAATTGTTGGTTTAAGTTAAACCATCACTTTATCGGGCTCTTTTTCGATACGATGTAACAGATTGAGGGTAAATTATTCTAGAAAATGTAACAAAATGGGGGTAAATATTTCAAATATTTGTATCAGATTGGATGTAAATTGAATTGGAGCGTACTACTTTTCTTTATTTTTAATCGGAATGGTGAAATAAAAGGTGCTGCCTTTTTGTCCCGATAAGCCATCAGCATCGCTTTCGGCCCAAATTCTGCCTCCGTGTTTTTCGATAAATTCTTTGCAGAGAATCAGGCCTAAACCGGAGCTTGGCTCATTATCGGTGCCAGGGCGGCTTGTTTTTTCAGCAATTGTAAAAAGGTTTTCGAGTATGTGATTGGGCATTCCAATGCCTGTATCGCGTATGGTAAAAAGTGTTTCGTTTTTGTCGGTTTTTGAAATGCTGAGCCAAATATTGCCTCCCTTAGGGGTGAATTTTATTGCGTTAGAAACAAGATTGCGCATTATGCCATGCAGCATGTTTTCGTCGGCCCAAATATTCATTTTCTCATCAATATGAGTTTCGAATTTGATTTGTTTGGCTTTCATTTTCTCGATAAGGGCTGGGTCGAAGCTGTTGACGAAATTGTTGATGTCTATTTCGGTTGGATTGAACGAAATGCTGCCCCTTTGCAGGTTGGCCCATTGCAGAAGGTTTTCGAGCAGGGTAAATGTCGATTGGGCTGTTTTGTTAATTGCTTTTGCGTAGTGTTTGTATTCATCGACCGAGAAATGGGAACTGTCATTACTCATTAGATCGGTAAAGCTAACCAAGGTTGAGAAGGGGCTGCGCAAGTCGTGCGAAATTATTGAGAAGAATTTGTCTTTAGTTGCCAGGGCATCTTTTAAACGCACTTCGCTTTCGATAAGCGCTTTCTCGTTGCGTTTGCGCTCGGTAATGTTTTCCATTAAAGTGTACACTTTTTCAACAACACCCTTCGGGTTGCATAGCGGTACCAAATAGCTCGACAGATGTACTTTTTTGCCCCAATGTGTTGTGTAAGGAAGCTCAATTGATATGACTTTATTTTGTTCAATACAGTTTTTGAAATGGTTGGCATAACCATTTTGCACGAGTGCCGGAAGTTGAAGTACATTAATTTGCTTGGTATGTTCGAGCGATGGTGATCCCAAAATAGAAAGTAGTGCTGGGTTGGCATCTTCTATTTGACCTTTTGTATTGGCAATGTAAATTCCAAGCGGAGAGTTTTTGAATAATAGCCTGAATTTTTCTTCGTTTTCGCGAATGGCTGCTTCCATTTTTTTGCGTTCGTCGATGTTGTGGCTTACACCTACCACCTCGATTTCGCCATGTTTATTGATGCGGAATTTTGTGGAAACCTCAACCCAGATTATTCGACCATCTTTGCAAGGTTGCTGTATTTCATCGATATAGTATTCGATATTGAGCTCATTCGACAAGAATTTTTGGAGGTTTTGTTTTAAGGCATTTTGAATATGGATA
>DAOSWJ010000324.1:0-3855 GCA_035380005.1 Prolixibacteraceae bacterium
CGAAACCAACCAATTGCTCTCATCAAGCTCGAGATAACCCGAACTTGGGTTAAGAGTAATTTGCATGGTTTGCGGGTCCATTTGTCGCAAATCGTTATCCAAAACCGGTACAACAGCAACCTCGTCAACACCAATTGTAACATCATCGCCCATCGCTTGCGAATTCCATATTTCGTCGCGATCGAGAATGCCACTGCCATCGAGGTCGAGCATTTGGTCGCAGCTGGGTATCCCATCACCATTATCATCCCAATCGAGATAATTCGGTATACCGTTTTCATCGAGATCGAAATCCCAACCATTGAGTGCAATTTCATCGGCAGTTGACATGCAATCGTCATCGTCATCAGGATCAAGATAGTTAGGAATACCGTCGCCATCGGTATCATCGTCGCAAATATTACCGTTACCATTTATGTCTTCAGCAACATTGGGCACACCATCGGCATCGGCATCAAGATCGGAACTCATTTGAATTTGCAAAAATACAACTGCCAGGTTCGATGCCGCTTCCCTGTTATCGTAAACAATGTATGATAAGGTATCGGTACCAAAAGCACAATCGGCAGGAACATAAACCATTGTACCGCTAATGGTATCGAATGAAATGGATCCTTGTTGAGGCTCACGAACAATTATTACCGAAGCGGTATCGAGCGTTCCGTCAGTATCGTAATCGTTTGCCAGTATTTCAAAACTATTATTTTCAAATGCCCAAACCACAAGGGTATCGTTCAAAGCAACTGGCGGAACATTTTCTTTTTGGTTAACATGAATAATCACTTTGGCGGTATCGCACGATACAATCGGACCGTTGTCGCAAACACTATATATTAGCGTATCGCTACCAAAATAAGAGAGATTGGGGGTATAATGCAGCATTCCATTTTCAATGCTAGCCTGTCCGTTTATTGGTGGTGTAATTATTTGAACCGATGAAAGATCGATTTGTCCGTCGGGGTCGTAATCGTTGGCCAAAATATTCAAAGTAAGCAAGCTATCGACCAAAACATTTGCCACATCGGGCAAAGCAACTATTGGCTGGTTATTATCAATTACGGTGATATAAACAATGGCAGTATCGCTGCAAACCGGATAGCCCCTGTCGCTAACACGATAAATAAATGAATCGATGCCGGCAAAAAGTAAGTTAGGAGAATAAGTAATGCTGTAATCGGCTTCGGTTACAACAGCACCGTTCGAAGGTTGTTGAATTATTACAAAAGCCGAATCGAGCTCATTTTCAAAATCGTAATCGTTATGAAGAATTGCAAGATTCACACTTTCGTTTACAAAAGTAGAAACCGTATCGTGGAGGGCAACAACACAACTGTTTTCGCGCACATTAACAAAAACCCAAGCCGAATCGCAAGCCTGAGGCGTGCCTAAATCGCACACACGGTACTGAAACGAATCGAGCCCCTCAAAATAAGGCAAGGGCAAATACGAGATGCTTCCATCAGGGTTTGCTATGGCATTACCGTTTTCGGGGTCAACAATCACCAATACCGAAGCAAGGTCGATTCCACTATTTGGCGAGTAATCGTTGGCAAGCACATCAAATATGGCACTTTGCTCTTTATAAAGCCTGTACCTGTCGTTGTTGGCCACCAACTCGTCAGCAGCATAAAGGCTTAAACGAACAATAGCAGTATCGCAGGCAGTTGTTTCGCGCGTATCACAAACGCGGTAAACAAATGAATCGAGCCCGCTGTATCCGGGATCAGGCGTATATATAATTGTTCCCTTGTAGGTTAAATTCAACACACCATGAAAAGGCCCTTGTTCAATTGTATTTAATTCAGACAAAACTATTAACGAAGCAGCATCCACCTCATCGCCATCGGGGTCGAAATCGTTGGCCAGCACATCTAGCTCAATTTCAAGCCCGTAAACCGAAGCTGTATCGAAAACTGCCACCACGGTATTTACACTGCAATCGGGACGACTAAGCGTAGCTTCGAGCACATCGGTAAAGCTTGCCACATCGTACTCGGCATTTAAACTAATGTTTTGAAGGGCTGCTGAATTGACTAAAGCCCCCTCTCCCATTGCTCCGGCTTCAACTGGCCAAACCTTATTGCCACTAACAGGCACGTTTTCCAGAAAATCGACCAAAACACCTGTTTCATCATAAACCGATAGGTTGATGGTTTCAATGTTGATACCTTGTGCTTCGACATTCCACGAGTAATAAGCTATTTCGCCATTACAATATGCACTTGTATTAAGAACAACTAAAGGATTAACTGTAACATAAACAATTGCAGTATCTGATCCGTATGCATTCGAAATTGCATAAACAATGCTGTCGGCACCTGCAAAATCGTCAAACGGGCTGTAAAAAAGTGTTCCATCGGGGTTTTGTTGCGCACTACCATAAACAGCACCTGTTACAATTGACAAAACCACTTCGCCCGAAAAAATATCGTTCACAAGTGGCTCAACAGTTAAAGGCTGACCAATAATGGTTGTCACAAAATCGTTAACTGCAATTGGAGAGCCATCGCTAATAACCTGAAAAGGAAAAGCCATGGTATTGTCGCAGCCGTCGGTTCCTGTAACCGAAATTGTCAAATAATAAACACCGGCAGTAATCCAGCTAACCTCTATCTCATTTTCGCGGCCAGCGCCCAAGGTTATAAGAGCAACATCGGCAGGGGCGGCCGGTGAGCTGAGCTCCTGATTGGTGTAAACAGTCCAATTGTAAGCAGCAATTTCGGGCTGTTTATCGATATGGTACTGGCTTGTTGTACCTGCGTTAACGGCAACAGGGTTCTGAGCAGCCATATTCATGACTGCTACAGCAAAAAATAAAGCTGTAGTTATCAGTTTATTAAGAACCCCACTCATCCAATCAACACCTTACAAAAGCGCACATCATATTATAAACCTCCAAAACCGGTAATTGCCGGCATGGCTTGTATTTCGAAACTTGCTAAATTATCATTTGTATTACTGTCGGGATTATTACCCACATCGCGTGTATTACCGTTAGCTGTAACCAGGTTAAAGTCGATATTGAGCGATGCACCTTGCTGGTTGGTAATGGTAACATACACCAACACGTAGTTTTCATCGCCATCAACAGGAACAATGTTACTAAGGTCGGTACCCGAATATACAGTTGTACCTCCTTCGTCAACCATGCTGATCGCCTCAACATTGAATGGCTTTGCCGATTGCTCGCTGAGTTGGTATTCAAACTGCCATTCCTGAATCGAGAACTCGCGGTTTACACGAAAAACCACCTGATAGTTACCGATGTCGGTATGCCCCGATGTTGCTTCGCTCCAAATTGGGTTCACAACACTTGGACAATCGGCTGCTAACACATCGGTAGTTGGCGACGAAGGATCGGCAGTTGCAGGAGTAGCCGAGCCGGTTACGTTGTATGCTACAACATTAAAATCGGCAGCTATCTGTACATGCAATCCCATCAGGTTGGTACAGTTGGTAACATCGTCGTCAACCTCAATAAAAACATAAAAGTTTGTGGCATTGGCAACGCTTGCCCCCCAGGTAATATCGATGCTGTACACTGCCGAACCTTCCAACTGATCGTTTCCGGCATTGTAGCCGGGCGTAACGAAAGTAAAGTCGGTGCCATGTACAGCACGGGTAGTGCCTGCCTGATCGGTGGTAACATACCAACGCACTGCATTGGGGTTACCCGTGTCGGTAACCGTTGCATTATAGGTATTGGTACCACCGGGCAATGGGAACAAGTAGCCTTGCCCCTTTGCATACACGATGCTAAAAACCAGTATTGTTAATATTAAAAAAAATTGTTTCATCTGTTTACAATTCAAAAATACCCCCTCTAGCTCCCCCTTTAGGGGGAGGACAGAGCAG
>DAOSWJ010000325.1:0-3834 GCA_035380005.1 Prolixibacteraceae bacterium
ACGTCTGGTCAAAAAATTGGCCATCCGATTACCACGACCATGTCATTCGCGACGATCAATCGTATTTGCGTATATTCGTTTTATTCCAAATGCAGAATAAATGATTAAAGTCATTTAAACTTAATTAGCGTTTTGCAGTCTATTATAAAGCTTATTTTTTTCAATCATAAACACTGTAGAATTCTTATCATGAACATTAAAATTAAAAATTGTTTGCCATTAGTGGGGCTTGTGATACTTGTAGCTTTGATACTGCAAGGCAGCACAAATTCATTGGATGGTAAGGTTGATGGTATTGCCCCGGGCGATAATCAACGCAGCATTGCGCCGTACTTTGTACCGGCTACATCGAAAAAACTTACGCCCGATGCCGATGGCTTTATCCAGCGTTGGTTGCTTCTCGAGCCTATTAGTAAACCAAACCGTAGCAATACGGTATTTACTGATACTTACCTTAGAGAAGCTTTTTCTAAAGAGTATTTTAAAAATCAGTTCTCAGTTCTTCCAAAAGATGGTGATAAGGTGACCGTTACTGTTCCCAAACCGCCGGCTGTTACTGATTTCAGAATGCGTCCAGGTCAGGCTGAACCTGCTGAACCTGAGATGGAGACAGTAGAACTCAAATGGCATGCGCTCGAAAGCACCAATTTCAACGTTAAATTGTTTAGGTTTGCCACAGGCCTCCAAAAACAAGAATATGGTGTTTTGTTTTTGGCCGTAACAGTAGTTAATTGTCCCGAAGAAATTAAGGATGTAAGAATGGCTGTTGGTTCAAACTCGGCTTCGATGTGGTGGCTGAATGGCGAAGAAGCCATATTAATGTCGGGCGACAGGCGCATGGTGATGGACGATTGCGTTTCGCCTCGATTAACGCTTAAAAAAGGAAAGAACATCGTTAGGGGTGCAGTGATCAATGGTCCCGGAATGAGTGATTTCTGTGTTCGTTTTATTGATGAAAACGGGCAGCCGGTAAAAAACATTACCATTACCTGCGAGTAATTTCAGCCATTAATCATTTTTAAAAAATAAAATTTAATTACGAATGAAACGAATAAATATATTGGGCATTGTAGCCCTGTTTTCGTTGTTTTTAGTTCAAACAGCGATGGCTCAAATTGGCCAACCATTTATACACGACCCGTCAACAATAATGCAGTGCGATGGTAAATATTATACTTTCGGAACTGGCAGAGGTGGTTTAATTTCGGAAGATGGATGGACCTGGAACGGCGGTGGCGTAAGGCCCGGCGGAGGTGCTGCCCCCGATGCAATGAAAATTGGCGACAGGTACCTGATTGTGTACGGAGCAACAGGCGGCGGCTTGGGAGGCAGGCACAACGGACGCATATTAACCATGTGGAACAAAACTCTTGACCCAAACTCGCCCGATTTTGAATACTCCGAAGCAATTGAGGTGGCATCGTCGGATGGGGAAGAAGATTGCGATGCAATAGATCCGGGGCTTTTGATGGATCCCGATGGCAGATTGTGGTGTTCATACGGTACTTATTTTGGATTTATAAGGCTTATTGAACTCGATCCTAAAACAGGAAAACGTGTTGAAGGCAATAAAGCGATTGACATTGCTATCGACTGCGAAGCTACAACAATGATGTACCGCAACGGCTGGTATTATCTGCTCGGAACACACGGCACTTGCTGCGATGGCGCAAACTCTACCTACAATATTGTTGTTGGGCGTTCGCGTAGTGTAACAGGGCCTTACCTCGATAACATGGGGCGCGATATGCTTAAAGGTGGTGGAAAAATGGTGATTAAAGCCGGTGGAAGGGTAACCGGTCCCGGCCATTTTGGTCACATCCTTATCGACGAAGGCGTTGAAAAAATGTCGTGCCATTACGAAGCTGATTTGGATCAAAGCGGACGTAGTGTATTGGGTATTCGCCCATTGTTGTGGAAAAACGATTGGCCGGTTGCCGGCGACAATTTCAAAGAAGGAACTTACGAAATTGAATCGGAAAGAAGAGGATATGCCTTAGAGCTAGCTGTTGATTTTGTTCGTATGCAAGGCGGAATGCGTGGGTTTAACCGCGATCCGAACGAGCCCATTGTTTCGATTCCTTCGCAACAATTGTCAGATGTTATCGATACTTGGCCAAATGGGGATATTGGTGTGCGAATTGGCGACTACATGTTTCGCCCGCACCAAAAATGGACCATTACGGCTGTGCCCGGCGCCGGAGGCTACCTTGGTGGCCCGTATTACAAAATTGTAATTGCCGGTACCGACCGCGCATTGGCCGCAACAGCTAATGCCGAACTTGTTACAGTGCCCGCTTTTACCGGCGCTCCCGAACAACTTTGGCGAATTGAACAGTTAATTGACGGAACTTACCGCATTATGCCTAAGCAGGTGCCTAATTCAACCGAGCAATATGTGCTCTATTCAATTGGCGACAGTACCCCAACTTTGGCAAAATATGATTTTAATAGCGATAATTCTAAATGGAATTTCAGGGATCATTAATATCGAAGTAGATCAATTAGATTACTTCAAATATTTTAAACAAAAGGCGCATTGCAACACAGTGCGCTTTTTGTTGTTAATAGCTGTTGGTTGCCAACAAAACCAAAGTGCAGGCATCCTCAAAATCGATGTTGTTTTCGGCTAAAATATTCTGAAATTCGGGGTTTTCGGTACCCGGGTTGAATATAACACGTTTTGGTTTGAGCGATAAAATATAATCGTAGTATTCAGCCTGAAATTTTGCCGATAGGTATAAGGTAACCGTATGCAAGTTGTCGATTGCGATTTTTTCAACATGAATTGGCTTGTCAAATAAATGGTCTTTTCTTCGGCCAATCATTTCAATGGGATGCCCATAGTTCAATAACTTTTCGGCTGCTTTATATGAATAACGTTCGGGGTTGGTGCTTGCTCCAATGATTAATGTTTTCTTCATAACTGATATTTTTGAACTGCAATTTTAATCAAATTATTTTAAAAGTTTTAATTTGAACACTATTGTCGATTTGTTTGTAGTTCAGAACTTTTTTATGTGTAGTTTTGCAGCAAATATTTATACTCTTTTTATTAATGGACGGTACTTTACGCAAAAATATTCAGCCGGGCATCGAAGTTAACATCGTTTTAAAAAACGATCAACGCACCAGAAAGCTTACCTGCGGCATTGTTAAGGATATTCTTACCAAATCGGCCGTTCATCCACATGGAATTAAGGTGAGGCTCAGTAATGGCCAAGTAGGGAGGGTGAAAGAAATAATCAGCCAAATTTGAAGAGCTTAAGTAGAGGCTTTAATGATTTATTTTATGGAAAAAAAGTTCAGAGCAAAGGTACCCGCGGATATTGTATTGCAAATAACATCGGAAAACGAATTACTTAAATATTTGTTGGCCGAGTTGAAAGGCAAAAACCGAAACAATGTTAAAAGTTTGCTAACCAACAAACAGGTTTATGTTAATGGGGTAGTGGTTACCCGCTACAACCATTTGTTGAAACCGGGCGATAAAGTGCGAATCGATCATCAACGATCGAACACTGAAAACATAATAACTGCACGTGGTTTTTCTATTGTTTACGAAGACGAGCACCTTATTGTTATCGACAAGCATGCAGGTATTTTGAGCATTGCAACCGAGAAAGAAAAAAAATACAATGCATACAACTTTTTAAGCCGCCATGTTAAATACGAAAACCCATCGAACAAAATATTTGTTGTGCACCGTCTCGATCGCGACACATCGGGTTTGATGATGTATGCCAAAAGTATTGCAGTTCAGAAAGCTTTGCAGGAGAATTGGAACGACATTATTACCGAGCGTACTTATATTGCCATTGCCGAAGGTTTGGT
>DAOSWJ010000326.1:0-3810 GCA_035380005.1 Prolixibacteraceae bacterium
ATTGGTTTCTAAATTTTTAGCCGGAATTGCTTTTAGTTCAAATTCAAAACCTTTGCTTTCCGACTTTCCGGCGTTGGTTAACATTGAGCCGGTTCCGCTCGGAACGGTTTGATAAACTTGTTGGTTGGTCCAGTCGATGTAAAACAGGGCCAGATTAGCATAAATTCGTTGTTCGAGCCATTTTGCTTTAAGCCCTGCTTCGTAGTTAATTGATCGCTCAGGATTGAACGATCGGTCTTCTTCGCGCTCAAACGAAGTGTTGAATCCACCTGAATTATAACCTTTTGCAACGCTGATGTATGGAGCTAAATAGTTCGAGAAATTGTATTTTAAAGCTACTTTTGGCAGGATTTCGAAAAAATCCATTTCACTGATTACTTTTTCAACATTGGCTTGGTTTCCGTTGGTGAATACGTCGTAAACATAATCGAGTGTAGCTTTTTCGTAATCGGCTCGTATGCCCGCTGTAGCTGAAAATCCTCCAAATTTCAATGTTGATTCATGGAAAATGGCCAGCCCCGAGTTGGAATTATCGTACCATTTAGTGTTGTAATAATCGTTAAAAGGAAGTTTGTATTGCTTAATTGCATCGGCTTCGTAAATTACAGTTACTTCCTTGTTTTTTAGTTGATTGAAGGCGAATATTCCAAATAACCAATCGTATTGTTCATTGTCCTTCGACTGAATGTTGATTTCCTGTGCCAACATATCTTGTTTTTGCATTTGATCGACATAAAACAACGATAATGGTGTAAAATCCTGATCGATACCTTGTTCGTCGTCAATTCGCTGATGGCTGGTTAAAAGCCTTAAATCGAAATTGTTGGCAGAATAAACCAAGTTCAGACCCGACGACAACATTTGCCTGTTGTAAAAACTTACACCATCGTAGTTAATATCTTTGGCCGTGTTGGAGCTATCCACATACAAAGCATACGGATAACCGCCTTGTTTGCTATTTTCGTATTGGATGTTTGCCGAGGCATTCCACTTTTTCGAAATGTTGTACTGAACTTTCATGCGCCCCGAATAAGCGTTGGTTTTGTCAACCTGTGAGTTGTTGTACAGGTTGGTGTAAAAGCCATCGTTGTGGCTTAGGTTTAGCGTTGTGAGTACTGAAAGCTTTTTGCCGATTGGTTGGTTGTGGGTAATGTTAGCCCTAATTTGATTGTAATTTCCGTAATCGGCCGAAATGCTTGTGGAACGCTCTTTTCCTGGGCTGTTGGTAATTATGTTGATGAGTCCTCCCATGGCATTTCTACCGTACAATGTACCCTGTGGCCCACGCAAAACTTCAATTCGTTCAATGTCAAACAAATCGAAGTTGAATGCAGATTTTTCGAAATAAGGAACATTATCGACATAAAGCCCTACCGACGGTGTGTTAATGCGGTTGCCGACCCCACGTATATAAATGGGCGATGTGAGTTTTGAACCATAATCGGGCATAAAAAGGTTGGGGACAAAACCCGAAACCTGACTTAAATTTTCAATTTTATTTGTTGCAATCATTCGTTCGGGAAGCATTGTTGCCGTTACCGGTATGTCGAAAATATTGCGGTTGTATTTGGGCGATTTAATTATGATTTCGTTGATTTTGTAATTCTTAACTGAATCGTCTTCAAATATATCCTGAGCTTGCAATAGCGTAACAATACAGCACAAGCCAATAATAGTAGCTGTAAATTTCTTCATTATTATAATTTTGTGATTACACAATGGAATAAAACAACTAGTGGCCGGCATATAAATGCCAACAACAGGTTTGATGTAAAAAAAAGAAGAAATTAAGCTACTGGAGGAGGACGGCTAAATAGTTTGTAGCCATGTTTGATTGTATTCAGATCGGGCGATCTGTATTCAGGCCACGAAATTATCGATTGAGAATAAGTAATTTCGTATTGGTAATTTTGATTTTTATTGCAATTGTAATCGGAGAAATGAAATGCTTTTACTTGATTTTGGTTTAGTGATGTTTCAGTAAGTATCTCGGTTTTGCTAAATTTTTCAATAGTTTCATTCTCGGGTGAATCAATATTCCCTGCACCAAAACATAAATACCATACATAAAATATGGCAATGACAACATAAGGTATGTATGATGAAAATATTCCGAATGTAAACATTTTGCTTCTTTTCGTAGAATTTACAGTCGGCTAAAATATAAAAAATAAGATAGATTGTTAACCGTATTTATAATTTTATAATTCAAGATGTTATTCTACTTCAATGAAGATGACTTTCATCGGTTTGGTGAAGAGGTTTATTTTTAGTTTGAAGCAAAATAATTCAAGCCCCGCTATGGGAAGATGGCGGGGCTTTTTGATTGATTATTTTTTGTAACTTTGGACATCAAAACTGTTAAAAATGAAGACTTACCAAATACAAATAGATGACAGCCTTTTTCCTGAATTGAAAAGGGTTTTAGCTTTTTTGCCAAAGAACGGGGTGAAACTTCGAACCCAAACCGGCTACGAAATTGCAATTGAAGACAAGCCATCTGATTTTGAACTTAGTGACGAGTTTGAAGGGTTTTTAAATGAAGGGATTGCCCAATTAGACAGAGGGGAGGGAATATCACACGAACAGGTAATTGCCGAGATGCGAGCTAAATACCCAAACCTAACTTTCAAAAAATGAGAAGGATCATCTGGTCTCCCAAATCACAACAAGATTACTCTGAACTCATCGATTATTTATTGCAGAATTGGACATTAAAGGAAGTTCAACAATTTGTTGACAAAGTAGAGAATATCGTATTCATTTTGCGAAAAGGTAATGTTGAATTCAAAAAAACTGCAAACCGAAAACTACATGTTGCTGTAATTTCAGAACAAATTTCAATTTACTATCGGATACATTCATCAAATAGGGTTGAGATCGTACGTTTATGGGATAACAGGCAAAAACCATCGGCTCTTTTAAGTAAAAAATAGATAGCTCATTAAAAAACAATTTTTTAAAAATCCATTACATATCGACACTACACGTGTCTTAAAAAATCTGTTGTGTCAACATCGTTTGTTTTCGCATAAAAGGCCTGATAAGGTTCAGATATTTTTTGCATTTTAATCATAGCAACTGAAAATATAAGAAAATATCGACTACGGTCGATATTTAATCGCAATGTATTTGAAAGAGATGTAATATAAGGATACTTCCGCTCCGGAAGCAGTGTGGCCACTGTCGGTAAGAAGATTATGGAAATTCTGTTGGAGATAAACGTAGAATAACGTAACATCGTGTGTCATTCTGAGCATAGCGTAGAATCTGTTCTTTTACAGGCAGATCCTTCACTTCACTGTGTTTCGTTCAGTATGACACCCTAAACAATATTGAAGCCCCGCTATGGGATGATGGTGGGGCTTTTTTTTACTCCACCTCAATAACTATTGTTGTTTTCTCAGTAAGGTAACCAATAGCGGTCTCTGCAATTCCCTGCGAGGCCAATACTTTTTCTACCTCACCTACAGCGCTTTCTTCAACGGCAATGAGCAGGCCTCCGCTGGTTTGCGGGTCACACAAAATGAGTTTGTCGTTTTCGTTTTGCAGCTGAACTTTATCACCATAACTTTCCCAGTTGCGGTGTGTTCCGCCGGGTATGCAAGCCATTTCGATATATTCCAAGGCTTCGGGGAAAACAGGGACGCTGCTTTTCTTGATAACGGCACTTAAGCCACTTCCTTCGCACATTTCGCTAAGGTGCCCAAGCAGGCCAAAGCCGGTTACATCGGTCATGGCTTTTACTCCTTCAATATTGGCCAATAATTCACCCACTTTGTTCAGCGTCATCATCGATTGGGGCGCAAT
>DAOSWJ010000327.1:0-3795 GCA_035380005.1 Prolixibacteraceae bacterium
TATGAAAAGAAAGGTACATTTACTGAATTATTTTGCGTTGGTTTTAGTTGTAGTGCTCAATTTTGGCACTTTGTTTGCACAGGAAATAGTATATGTTTACGACCCGGGGCGTATCGATGCTGTTACAGGCGAAAATCCCGATATTCCAATTATCAGGGTACTCGAAGAGAATGGCTATACTGTTCACCACTTTACCTCCTTTGCTCTTTCGAGCGCTACACAGGAACAAATTGATTCGTTAAACAGTGCCGATTTGGTTTTTATTGGCAGGGCTGTTGGTAGCGCTAATTTCGAATCGCCTAATAAAGAATTGTGGAATGCCATTTCGGCTCCGGTTATTACACAAAACATGTGGGCTTTGCGCTCAAACCGAATGAATTGGTTCAATAGTGCCGATTGTGCAAATATCGATGTGCCACTTGATGAAGTTTTTCAAGGCGAAATTTGGACCGATGATCCCGTATTTGAAGGTTTGTCGGGTATTGTTGATTGGTGGACCGGACCATACAGTACCATTAATGTTACCGATGCAGGTAATGGCGAAGTACTTGCCACAAAAACCGGCGATAACTATGTTTTGTTTGCCCGCTTCGAATCGTTTGTTGAATTTTACGAAGGCTCCGTTGATATACCCGAAGGACAACGCGTTTATTTTGGCAGCGCGAGCGATAACATGCTCGATGAAGAAGGTAACAATATTTTCAATTATTGGGGTTTTACCGAAGACGTTAAAAAAGTATTCCTAAACGAGATTGCAAACCTAACCGGAATTTTCGAACCGGTGAATACTGGTTTCAACCGAAAAAATATGCTTGAAAGTTTATCGGTTTATCCAATTCCTGCTACTTCAATTGTGAATATCGAAATGGATAATCTAAAAAGCGTCGATGTTATTGCTTATTCGGGTAAGGTAGTTACTACGGCTCCTGCTATGGGTAATAAACTTGTGCTTGATGTAAGCAGTTTGAAAAAAGGTGCTTATTTTTTGAAAATTACCGACAATAACAACGATAATGTAATTAAAAAAGTTTTAGTAGATTAGGTTTAATAGATGCAGTAAATGAACACCTTAAGCTAACTTATTGCTATAGCTGTCTATTCCTTTAAGTTTTGTTTAAGGTGTTTTCTTTTCTTCTAATCCGATGTGTGTCGAAAGCCTGATTTTTACCTTTTTTTAAAACCTTTTTACTCAAATTTAAAAGTCCTCTCGGCTGAAATTAGATAGTTTTGGAGCTGGCTGAATAAGCTTTTGTGCAACTTTTTTTTAAGCTGGTTTTGCATCTAAGCATAGAGTTTATTCTTTCATTTTTTTGCGTAACAATACTAACTAAATCAATATAAATTCTATGAAGAATATCTACTTATTAGTTAAGATGATTCTGCTTTTTGGAATAATCTTTTCCTTGTACCAATGCGAGGACGAACATTTTTCGCGTTACGAAGATCCACCATGGTTGGGAGGATCGATTATTGAAACACTCGAAAAAAGTGGGAATTATACTATTTTACTTGAGTTAATGCGCAAAGCAGGTTACGAAGAGGCCATTACAAAGGGGCTTTTCACAGTTATGGCTGCAAACGACAGTGCCTACCAAGCCTATTTTAACAGTATTGGTATATCGTCGGTTAGTGATCTGTCCGAAGATGAGATTTTCAGGTTGTTTACCCTTAATATTATGAATACGCCAAAAGCCCGTCAACAATTTGTTTACGACTTTTCGTACTGGCATGGCGGCTGGCAGGAAGAAGGCAGTGAAATTGGCGCTTTGTTATGGCGTATGCCAACCCAAAGCAAGGCCGCCAATTACGAAGAAGAGGTGCGTTATTTCGAAGACTACAAAGGCGAAACTCTACGCATAAAGGGACAAGAAAAATGGGTGCCTTATTTTTCAACCGAATTTTTTAAGGAAAGCTTTGGCGATCCGAATGGTGCCGACTATAACTATTTCTTCCCTAATACCGAATGGAGCGGACTGCAATGGTACAATGCCAACGTATTGGCTTCCGAAGCTAAATGCTCTAACGGCTACATTTATTTTATCGACAAAGCAGTGCCCGGTATTCCCAGCATCGAAGAGTATTTAAGGGACAACCAAGATCGATTTGGTGTATATTACGATTTAATTCAACGTTTTGCCGGCTACTCGCTCGATAGTTACGACGACGATGAAGACCAAACACGCATTTATTCAAAATATTATACCGGCATTACAAATATTGCAAGCGAAGGTGGCCCAACAGCCGATGGTGGTATTATTCAACGGAAAAACTCGTGGTCGGCTATAATTCCAACCGACGAAGTGCTTGAACCATACATTAATAATACAATTCTGAAAAAGTTTTCGAGCTTAGACGATGTGCCCGAAATCACTTTAACATTTTTGGCTCAATCGTGTTTGGTAAACCGTTTTGCAATACCTTCGAAAATGCAAAAACAGTTCTTTAACTATTATGGCGATGTGGTGCCAATCGATATCAATAGCGATATAGACGATGCCGTATTGCTGAGCAACGGTCCTGTTTATGCAATGAACAAGTACAATCCGCCGCGTGCGTTTACCAGTACCATTGCACCGGTTTTTTTCGATAGCATTTACACTACTTTCTTATACGGTATCAATGCATCAAAAATGATCATATCGTTAACATCGCCCGACCTGGACGTAACTATTTTTGCGCCAACCAACGATGGCTTTCTCGAAGGCGGAATCCGTTATTTTGAAGAGGGCGAACAGATTCAATATCAGTCGGAAGATGGGCTCTGGAATGCAATGGACGAATTCTCGATCAAATCGTATGTTGGCGACCACATAACCCTCGAAAAAGGAATCGATTTTTCGGCCGATGGCTTTATCAAAATGAATTCGGGCAACTATGCCTATTACAACAATAACAGATTGCAAGGTGGAGGCAACCAGGAAATTGATAATTATGCCCAAATAATTGGTTCGGAAAAAGGCGATAACGGGGTGTTGCATTATCTCGACAAAGCAATATTAGGGCCTAAAAACGATGCAGCATTGTTCATTGCACGCGATGAAGATTTATCCGAATTCTACAATTTACTTTATCAGGCAGGGCTTTCCGATACAGTAATCGACGAACAAACCGATTTGGAATATCCTCAAATAAGTTTTCTGCAACTCGAGGCTTCGTGGACTGTATTTGCGCCTACCAACGAAGCAATTATTGCTGCCCGTAACAATGGCGAA
Source organism: Prolixibacteraceae bacterium (assembly GCA_035380005.1). GTDB lineage: Bacteria > Bacteroidota > Bacteroidia > Bacteroidales > Prolixibacteraceae > Roseimarinus. The sequence continues at coordinate 3,213 of DAOSWJ010000327.1, forward strand.
ATTCCCGAGGATATCGAGGAACTTAAGAATTTCCTTCGTTATCACTTTGTTTTCGACAATGTAATTTTTAACGATGGTAAGCTTAACGGAACATTTTCAACGGCAAAAATCGATTCGAGCGGTGTTGATGAAACTTTTTACGCTCAAATTGACGTGCTCAACTCAAAAAACAACCTGAGTGTAGTCGATAAAGCCGGAACCCGGGTCGATATAAAAAATTCAACAGCCAATAATTTAATAAAATATGGTGTGTTGCATAAAATTGATAAAACCTTGCAAAGCGAATAATAATGAGGAATCCATTAATAATCAATCATAATAATGGTGTGAGAAAGTTTTCTCAACTATTTCAAATTGCATTATTGTTCATTTTTGTATTGAGCACTAATGCATCATTTGCACAAAGTTTAATTATTACCGGTTCGGTTAAAGAGCAAAATAATGAGCCTATAACCGGTGTTAATATTGTTGAAGTTGATGCAAACGGTCGCTTTGTTAGCGGTACAACAACCGATTTCAATGGTAACTTTTCTTTTAAAATTTCATCGCGCGATGCCAAAATTCAGGTTTCGTTTATTGGTTA